>NZ_JBIAHR010000025.1:0-123541 GCF_042870695.1 Streptomyces sp. NPDC006384 | reverse complement strand
CCGGAGAGCCGGGCGGCCACTCCTCGCGAGCCACGACTGGCAGAGAGCTATCAGCCACACCCGGCCCTCCCGGGCCGCCTAACAACTTACGGAGACCTATGAATACCGTGCAGTCCAAGGCTCTACAGCTCCGCTGGGTCAAGAGCAGCTACAGCGGAGGCTCGGGCGGCGATTGCGTCGAGGTCGCCTCCGCCCCCTCCGCCGTACACGTCCGGGACTCCAAGGACACCGAGCAAGGCAGCTTCGCCGTCGCACCGACCGCTTGGTCCGCCTTCCTCGGCCTCGCCCGCCGCGGCTGACCGGAAAGCGACCCGTCGGTCAACCGCGCGTGACGCCCGGCTTGACCGTCCGTAGCCGCCTCGGCACGATCGGGATCAGCAAGCAAGACATCGCGCATATGGCTGCGCAGACCCTGTGGCCGTCCCTTCGGGGGCGGCCACGGACGTGTGGGGCGGCATACGGCAGGGGCGGCAGCTTCCGTAGCTGCCGCCCCTGCCGTAGGTGAGGAGACTTACGCCGCGAGCCGGGCCAGGGCCGCGTCGATGCGGGTCAGGGACTTCTCCTTGCCCAGGATCTCCAGGGACTCGAAGAGGGGCAGGCCGACCGTGCGGCCGGTGACGGCGACGCGGACGGGGGCCTGGGCCTTGCCGAGCTTGAGGCCGTGGGCCTCGCCGGCGGCCAGGACGGCCTCCTTGAGGGACTCGGGGGACGTCCAGTCGGCCGCGTCCAGCTTCTCGCGGGCGGTGCGGAGCAGGGCGTCCGAGCCCTCCTTCATGGCCTTGGTCCAGGACGCCTCGTCGAAGACCGGCTCCGGCAGGAACAGGAAGTCGACGTTGTCGGTGATCTCGGAGAGGACCTTCAGGCGGGTCTGCGCGTGCGGGGCGATCGCCTGCCACTTGGCCTCGTCGAAGTCCTCCGGCGCCCAGGGGGCGACGGGGGCCTTCAGCCAGGGGCGGCAGCGCTCGGTGAAGTCCTTCACCTCGAGCATGCGGATGTGGTCGGCGTTGATCGCCTCGCACTTCTTCAGGTCGAAGCGGGCCGGGTTGGGGTTCACGTCGGCGATGTCGAAGGCGGCGACCATCTCGTCGATCGTGAAGATGTCCTGGTCGGCGGAGAGGGACCAGCCGAGCAGGGAGAGGTAGTTGAGCAGGCCCTCGGGGAGGAAGCCGCGCTCGCGGTAGAGGTTGAGGGACGACTGCGGGTCGCGCTTGGAGAGCTTCTTGTTGCCCTCGCCCATGACGTACGGCAGGTGGCCGAAGGCGGGGATCTCCTTGGCGACGCCCAGCTCGATCAGCGCCTTGTAGAGGGCGATCTGGCGGGGGGTGGAGGAGAGCAGGTCCTCGCCGCGCAGGACGTGGGTGATCTCCATCAGGGCGTCGTCGACCGGGTTGACCAGCGTGTAGAGCGGGGCGCCGTTGGCGCGGACGATGCCGTAGTCCGGGACGTTCTCCGGGAGGTAGGTGATCTCGCCGCGGACCAGGTCGGTGAAGGTGATCGCCTCGTCGGGCATCCGGAAGCGGACGATGGGCTCGCGGCCCTGGGCCTTGTACTCCTCGACCTGCGCGGCGCTCAGCTCGCGGCAGTGGCCGTCGTAGCCGGAGGGCCTGCCGGCGGCGCGGGCGGCCTCGCGGCGGGTGTCCAGCTCCTCCTGGGAGCAGTAGCAGTGGTAGGCGTGGCCGGCGTCGAGCAGCTTCTGGGCGACGTCCTTGTAGATGTCCATGCGCTGCGACTGGCGGTACGGCGCGTGGGGGCCGCCGACCTCGGGGCCCTCGTCCCAGTCGAAGCCCAGCCAGCGCAGCGAGTCGAGGAGCTGCTGGTACGACTCCTCGGAGTCGCGGGCGGCGTCGGTGTCCTCGATGCGGAAGACCAGGGTGCCCTGGTGGTGCTTGGCGAACGCCCAGTTGAACAGGGCGGTGCGGACCAGGCCCACGTGGGGGTTGCCGGTGGGGGACGGACAGAATCGGACGCGTACGGGGGAGCCGGGTGCGCTAGCCACGCTTGACAACCTTGTTGGTGAGAGTGCCGATGCCTTCGATGGTGACGGCGACCTCGTCGCCGACGTTGAGGGGGCCGACTCCGGCCGGGGTGCCCGTGAGGATCACGTCGCCGGGCAGCAGCGTCATGGCCTCGGAGATGTTGGCGATCAGGTCCGCGACGGGGTGGATCATCTCGCTGGTGCGGCCGAGCTGGCGCTGGGCGCCGTTGACCGTGAGCTGGATGGTCAGGTCGTCCGGGTCGAGGTCCGTCTCCACCCAGGGGCCGAGCGGGCAGGCCGAGTCGAAGCCCTTGGCGCGGGCCCACTGCTTCTCGCGGCGCTGCACGTCGCGGGCGGTGACGTCGTTGGCGCAGGTGTAGCCGAGGATCACGTCCTTGACGCGGTCGCGCGGGACCTCGCGGCACATGCGGCCGATGACGACGGCGAGCTCGGCCTCGTGGTGCAGTTCCTCGGAGAAGGAGGGGTACTGGATGGCGTCGCCGGGGCCGATGACCGAGGTGGACGGCTTGAAGAAGGCGAACGGGGCGTCGGGCGCCTCGTTGCCGAGTTCGCGGGCGTGCTCGGCGTAGTTGCGGCCGAAGGCGACGACCTTGTTGGGGAGCACCGGCGGCAGCAGCCGCACCTTGCTCAGCGGGACCTTGGTGCCGGAGAGCTCGAAGTCCGCGAAGGGGATGCCCTTGATGATGTCGAGGACGAGCTCGTCCGGCTGGTCGCCCTCGACCGCGCCGAAGGCGACGTTCCCGTCGATGGAGAACCTGGCGATGCGCACGGGTGGTGTGGCCCCTTGACTGAAGCGGCTGGAGTCTGACGCTCCAGGCTAACGCGCCAGACGTCGGGCGCCTCGCGCACGGCCCGCCGCGGCTCCCCGGGGAGCGGTGTCGGCGGGTGCGCGGGCGCCCGTGGTCCCGTGTGCGGCCGGCCGGGCCTCGCGCGGCCGGGCGGGTGGTGCCTACTCCGCCGCGGAGGCCGCGGCGGGGATCTCCATGAGGATCGTGCGCCGGGGGTTGGCGGTCTGGGCGGGGAGCTCGACGGCGTGCTCCGGCCGCTGCGGCGTCTGCAGCTCGTCGACGCCGTCGAGGTGGGCCAGCGTCGTGCGGCGCGGGTTGGCGATCTTGTGGGAGATGATCGTCGTCTTCACGGTTGTTTCGAGACCCTGTCGTGTGCGGGCGCCGTGAGGGTGCAAGGACCACTGCGGGGCGCGGGTTGTCGGGTTTGCCTTCTCTTGTAAAGCGTCAGGCTAAACATGCGATTCCCCGCCGATCCGGGGAGGGTCCGGGAACGGCGTGTGAGTTTGCTCACTCAACAAGGGTCAAAGCGGTCAATTCAGACCGGCACCTCACGCCGACGAAAGCGACAATGCACCCCTGAAGCCATCATTCCGCTCCTGATCGTGCCGACTGGGACACGGTGCACCCGTCGACGACTCGCGGGCTTACGTCCGTTTTGTAGGTGATCATTTCCACCGGCCGTGACCTGGCCTTCACGTGCTGTCACCGAGATCACCGCCTGCTCCACGGGCCTTGTTGGAGTTCCTGCACTGTGCTGGAATTCCACGGACCGCCGCGGGATCGAGCCGGCGCACAGGGGGCGCATCACAGCGCCGAGCGGCGGCACGGAGGGGGAACCAGCGCCGGTCACTCACGACCACACCACGGGGGCGTATTCAGGGCGCCCCTATGACGCCGACACCGTGCTCAGCCGTTCACGCGGCCGGGCGCCTGGTCCAGAGGTTGCGACGCTAGTGCAGGGACGTTTCAAGAGGGATGGCAGCGCTTCGGCGGAGCCGGAGCCGCACGGCGGGACTGGCCCCAAGGCCGTCAGCTCCTCGCCCCAGCACGCCCAGAACCAGGGCCAGGCCCAGCCCGGCGGCAGCGGCGACCGCTCCGGCCAGGCCGGGGACGCCCCCGTCCCGGGACAGAAGCCGGCCGGGAAGCCGGCCGCGGGCCCGACCGGCCCCGGCTCGCGCATAGCCCTGCGCAACTGGCGTATCTCCACCCGCCTCGTGTCGCTGCTGGCCCTTCCGGTGGTCGCGGCGACCTCGCTGGGCGCGCTGCGCATCAACGAGTCGCTGGACGACATCCAGCAGCTCGACAACATGAAGCTGCTGACGGAGATGACCGCGCAGGCCACCGAGCTGGCCGCCGCGCTCCAGGAGGAGCGCGACCAGTCCGCCGGTCCCCTGGCACACGGCTCCACGTCCAGCGCTATCGCCGTCAAGGGCGACCGGGAGAAGACCGACCGCGCGCTGAAGAACTTCCTCGACCGTTCCGAGGAGATCGACGCCGCCAGCAAGGGCGGCAACCTGGTCGGCGTCCGTGACAGCCTCGTCGGCCTCGCGAGCGACCTGAACGACCTGAACAAGATCCGCAGCACCGCCTACACGGACCCGAAGAACTCGACCCAGACCGTCGAGGCCTACCACCGCCTGATCACCAACCTGCTCGACCTCTCGCAGGACATGGCGGAGGCGACCAGCAACCCCCAGATGATCCAGCGCACGCGTGCCCTGGCGGCGTTCTCGTCTGCCAAGGAGTACGCGTCCGTCCAGCGCGCGGTCCTCGCCGCGGCCCTTCCGGCCACCCCGGACAAGAAGGGTGACCTCTCCGAGAACGACCGGCTCTACGCCCAGTCGGCGCTGCAGAGCCAGACGTCCGAGCTGCGCAGCTTCGGCAGCATCTACGGCGACGGCGCCGAGGACCTCCTCAAGCCGATCTCCCAGGGCAACCCGGTCATCGAGTCGGCCGACCAGTACGCCGGCCGGGCGTTCAGCCGCGTCGACGGTCTGTCCGACCTGAAGGCCCGGTCGTACCAGGACTGGCTGGACGACAGCTCCACCAAGATCCAGCAGATGAAGAACATCGAGCTCCGCCTGCTGGAGGACATGGAGCAGAAGGCCCGCGAGCTGCGCAGCGAGTCCGAGCAGGAGGCGATCGTCTCCGGTGTGCTGATCCTGCTGGTGCTCGGTGTCTCGCTGGTCGGCGCGTTCGTCGTGGCCCGGTCCATGATCCGCTCGCTGCGCCGGCTGGAGGACACGGCCACCCGGGTCGCCCAGGAGCGCCTGCCCGAGCTTGTCAAGCAGCTCTCCGAGACCGACCCGCAGGACGTCGACACCTCGGTGGAGTCGGTCGGCGTGCACTCCCGGGACGAGATCGGCCGAGTGGCCGCGGCCTTCGACGACGTGCACCGCGAGGCGGTCCGCCTCGCCGCCGAGCAGGCCCTGCTGCGGGGCAACGTCAACGCGATGTTCACCAACCTCTCGCGCCGCTCCCAGGGCCTCATCCAGCGTCAGCTCTCGCTCATCTCCGAACTGGAGTCCCGCGAGGCCGACCCGGACCAGCTCTCCTCGCTCTTCAAGCTCGACCACCTCGCGACGCGCATGCGCCGTAACGGTGAGAACCTCCTCGTCCTCGCCGGTGAGGAGCCCGGCCGCCGCTGGACGCGTCCGGTGCCGCTGGTCGACGTGCTCCGTGCCGCCGCCTCCGAGGTGGAGCAGTACGAGCGCATCGAACTGGCCTCGGTGCCGGCCACCCAGGTCGCCGGCCGCGTGGTCAACGACCTCGTGCACCTGCTCGCCGAGCTGCTGGAGAACGCGACGTCGTTCTCCTCCCCGCAGACCAAGGTCAAGGTCACCGGTCACGCCCTGCCCGACGGGCGGGTGCTGATCGAGATCCACGACACCGGTATCGGCCTCTCCCCCGAGGACCTCGCGGCGATCAACGAGCGGCTCGCCTCGCCGCCGACCGTGGACGTCTCCGTCTCCCGCCGCATGGGTCTGTTCGTGGTCGGCCGGCTCTCGCAGCGCCACGGCATCCGCATCCAGCTGCGCCCGTCCGACTCCGGTGGTACGACCGCGCTGGTCATGCTGCCCGTCGACGTCGCCCAGGGCGGCCGCAAGCCGCAGCCCAAGCAGGGCCAGCCGGGCACGGGCGGCGGCGGTCCGGCCGCGGCCCAGGCCGCGGCGGGTATCGCGGCGGCACGCCGCGGCGGTCAGGGCGGCGGCGCGCTCGGCCAGGGCGGCGGCGCCTTCGGCGGCGGCGCGCAGGCCGGTGGCCGGCTCGCCGCCGGTCAGGGGCCGCGGGCCGCGCTCCCCGGCCGGGACAACGGCGGCCGTCCGGGCGCCCCGGACGCCGCGCGAGGGCCCCAGGGCCCGGCGGCTCCGGACCGGCAGGGCCGTCCGGCTCCGGCCGGCGCGGGTGCCGGTGCGGGCGCGGGTGCCGGTCAGGCGCCCGGTGTCCCGCAGGGTCTGCAGGCCGCGGGCATGAACGCCCCGCAGCGTTCCGACGTCTTCGGCGGCGGGCGACCCCCGCAGGAGCAGGACGCCTTCGGCGGCCGGGCCCCGGTGCCCCCGCAGCGCGGCAGGCGCAAGGACAACGGCGAGGCCGAGCAGGGCCGTCGTCCGCAGCTGCCGCCGCACGGCGGTCCGCGGGCCGAGCTGCCCGGCGGCAACCCGCAGCCCCGCGTGCCCAGCTGGAGCGACGAGAACGCGCAGCCGCCCGTGCCCCGTGCCTCGCTGGACGCCCCCCGGGGCCACGACGAGCCGGACTCGTCCCGTACGGACCGGAAGCCGGACCACGGCGACCGGCAGGGTCCGGGCGCGACCGCGGAGATGCCTGCGGTCCCCCGGCACGGTGAGCCGCAGGGTCCCGGCAGCACGGCGGAGTTCGCCCGTCCGGACTTCGACGCCCCGGTCCCCTCGCAGAACGACCCGCAGAACACGGGCCAGTTCGGCCTGCCCGCGCCGGCCGCGTACGGGCCCGGCGGCGGGAACGCCCCGCAGAACGACCCGTTCCCGCGGCAGGAGCAGGCAGCGCCGCAGCACGACGGCGGTTCGTTCGTCCGCCCGGACGTCTTCGGCGGGCAGCCGGCACAGCAGGGTCCGGACGACCTCGCCACGACCGGGCAGTTCCCGGGCGTCCCGGCGTACGAGAACGGCTCGACGGGGCAGCACCGCCTGCCGCACCGCCAGGACCCGTCGGCGACCGGGCAGTTCCCGGGCGTCCCCGCGCACGAGGACGGCTCGACCGGACAGCACCGCCTGCCGCACCGCCAGGACCCGTCGGCGACCGGGCAGTTCGAGCGCCCCCGGACCGACGGCGCGCACGCGGGCGACGGCCTCGCCGCGCCGCGCCCGCAGGCCCCGCAGCAGCTCCCCGTCCACCAGGAGCCCGCCCAGGGTGCCCAGGCCCAGCAGCGGCCGGCCGACGGCTGGGCCCTGCCGCCCGCCACCGGGCCCGGCGACGGGCGCACGCCGCTGTACGACACGCTGGAGACCAACTGGTTCCACGGCGACCGCCGGGAGCACGCGGAGGGCAACGCCTCCGCTCCCGCGCCCGCCGCCGAACCGCAGGCCCAGCCCCAGACCCCGGCGGCCCCCCAGCGCCCCGCCGGCTCCGCCTGGCGGAGCTCGCCGAACGACGAACTCGTCCGGCAGGCCGAACGTGTCCGGCAGCCGGCCGCGGGTGGAGTCACCACCTCCGGCCTGCCGCGCCGGGTGCCCCGGGCGAACCTCGTCCCGGGCACGGCTCAGCAGCAGACGCACCAGAACGGTCCGCAGGTCTCGCGCGCGCCCGACGACGTGCGCGGCCGGCTGACCAATCTCCGTCGGGGAATCGCACAGGGCCGCCAGGCCGGTACCAACCAGACCGGCAGCCACCCGCGGCCCACTCACCAGCAGGAGCGTTAGTTGAGCCCGATGAGCCAGGCGGCACAGAACCTCAACTGGTTGATCACGAATTTCGTGGACAACACCCCGGGGGTGTCCCACACCGTCGTCGTGTCCGCCGACGGACTTCTTCTGGCGATGTCGGAGGGCTTCCCGCGCGACCGCGCCGACCAGCTCGCGGCCGTCGCCTCCGGTCTGACCTCGCTGACCGCGGGGGCGTCCCGGATCTTCGAGGGTGGCAGCGTCGCCCAGACGGTCGTGGAGATGGAACGCGGGTTCCTCTTCCTCATGTCCGTCTCGGACGGCTCGTCCCTGGCCGTTCTCGCGCACCCGGAGTGCGACATCGGCCTCGTCGGCTACGAGATGGCGCTGCTGGTCGACCGCGCGGGCGCGGTCCTCACCCCGGACCTGCGTGCCGAACTGCAAGGCAGTCTGCTCCACTGATCGGCCCCGGCACCATCCGTTTCACCACATCACCGTCCGGCCGCCACAATCCCCCCACCGGCCACGTCAGACGGCACGACTGACCAACCTGCTGTCCCGCCCGGAGGATTCATGACCCCGCCCACCGCCTCTCATGATCCGTACGCGGAGCCGTACGAGGACGAGGGCGACCAGCCGCTGGTACGTCCGTACGCGATGACCGGCGGCCGGACCAGGCCGCGCTACCAGCTCGCCATCGAGGCGCTGATCAGCACGACGGCCGACCCGGCCGTACTCATGGGGCTGCTCCCCGAGCACCAGCGGATCTGCCATCTGTGCCGCGAGGTGAAGTCGGTGGCCGAGGTGTCGGCCCTGCTGTCGATGCCGCTGGGTGTCGCCCGGATCCTCGTCGCGGACCTCGCGGAGGCCGGACTCGTCGCCGTCCACCAGCCGGGCGGCGACGAGAACAACGGCGGTGCACCTGACGTGACACTGCTCGAAAGGGTGCTCAGTGGACTTCGCAAGCTCTGACGGAGGCCGGGCGACCACGTCCGCGAAGATCGTGGTGGCGGGCGGTTTCGGCGTCGGCAAGACCACGTTCGTGGGTGCCGTCTCCGAGATCGACCCGCTGCGCACCGAGGCCGTGATGACCTCCGCCAGCGCGGGGATCGACGACCTCACCCACACCGGGGGCAAGACGACCACCACGGTCGCCATGGACTTCGGCCGCATCACGCTCGACCAGGACCTGATCCTGTACCTGTTCGGCACGCCCGGCCAGGACCGTTTCTGGTTCATGTGGGACGACCTGGTGCGCGGCGCCATCGGTGCCGTCGTCCTGTGCGACACCCGCCGGCTGGCCGACTGCTTCCCCGCCGTCGACTACTTCGAGAACAGCGGGCTGCCGTTCGTCGTCGCCCTCAACGGCTTCGACGGGCAGCAGCCGTACACCCCGGACGAGGTGCGCGAGGCGCTGCAGATCGGCCCCGACACCCCCATCATCACGACCGACGCCCGGAACCGTGCGGACGCCAAGAGCGCGCTGATCACGCTGGTGGAGCACGCGCTGATGGCACGGCTGAGGTAGGCCGGCGGCCAGGAAGATCCAATTCCTCGGGGGTCTACGGCAGTTGCCGTAGACCCTCCGGAGCCGGCTGTGTCCTTCGACACGGCCGGCCGCGGTGTTCATAACGTTTCGGCAGAGGAATCGGGTGGTACCGACACCCCTCGCGGTCGGCCGGTGCCGCTGTGCGCACGAACGTCCCGTCTTTTGACGGACCTCGCTCTTTATGACCGTTTTATCTGGGGCTTACCTCACGGGCGCCCCTCGCGTTCCACTGTTTGGAAGAGCGCTGGTCGTCGTGCTGGAATGCCAGAACTGCCCAATGGCCAAGGACGTACTCAGCAGTAGCACGTACCCGACGGCGACTGGGCGCTGAGACACTGCGGCACGTGTAGGTGCCGACCGCCGAGAGGTTGTTGGTCGAGTGAGGCGAAGCAAGAACAGTCCCGAGCCATCGGCCCGGGGCAACTTCACCCCGCCGCCGCGTACAGCGGCTCCCACCCCCGTGGCCGCTCCGGAACCCGCGCCCGCTCCGAGCGGCGGCCGCCTCTCGCCGCGCAACTGGCGGGTGACCACCCGGCTGAACGCGATCCTGCTCATACCCGTGCTGGTCGGCCTCGTCATGGGCGGCTTCCAGGTGAAGAGCTCGGTCGACACCTGGCAGGACGCCGAGGACGCCAGGAGCACCGCGCGCCTGGTGCGGGCCTCCCTCGCCTACGCCGGCGCCCTCTACAACGAGCGTGACATCACCGCCGCTCCCCTGCTGCAGGGCAAGGGCGAGCAGGACGAGACGGTCGTCAGGGCCCGTTCGGCGACCGACCGGGCCGCCGACGCCTTCGACGAGGCCGCCCGGGACATGCCCGCCAAGGCCGGCCTGGAGCGCCGGCTGAAGGTGTTCCGCGAGCAGGAGCCCAAGCTGCAGACGCTGCGCGCCGCCGCCTACACCTCCAAGCTCAAGGGCGTGGAGACCGAGGAGGGTTACACCGGTGTCGCCCACCCCCTGATGGAGTTCGCCAACGAGCTCGGCCTGGGCACCGGCAACATCACCTCCTACGGCCGTACCGTCTACGCGATCTCCCTGACCAAGGCCGCGCTCTCGCTGGAGCGCTCCATCGGCATGCACATGCTGATCAAGCCGGGTCCGGAGCCGAGCCACCTCGCCAGCCAGCGCGTCGCGCTCTCCTCGTACGCCTACCTCGAGCGCATCGCGGTCGAGGAGTACATCGGCGGCGGTACCGAGGCGGACGCGCAGAAGCTCGAGGACGCCGAGAAGAAGGCGCGGGAGGACGGCGCGGCCATGGCCAGGGAGGCCAAGGCCAAGGACCCGGACTACGTCGCGCCGCCGTCCAACCCGACCACCATGGTCTCCGAGCTGGCCGGTCTGTCCTCCACGGACTCCGACGCCCGCGCCGAGCTGGCCGGGCAGGGCATCACGCCGGACAACTGGTGGGCGGTCAACACCCTCAAGTTCGACGCCTACGGCAAGATCGAGTCGGATCTGGCCGACAAGGCGGTGGACGAGGCCTCCGCCATCGCCGACGACGCCGAGCAGGACGCCTACATCACCGGCGCCGTGGTCGTCATCGCCCTCCTCGCCGCGTTCGTCCTGGCCGGCATGGTGGCCCGTCAGATGAGCCGCTCCATGCACCGGCTGCGCAACGCCGCCTTCGACGTCGCCGAGCAGCGTCTTCCGGCGCTGGTCGACCAGCTCTCCCGCACCGACCCCGGCCGGGTCGACACCCGGGTGGCGCCGATCCCGATCGGCTCGACCGACGAGATCGGCGAAGTCGCCCGCGCCTTCGACCAGGTGCACCGCGAGGCGGTCCGGCTCGCCGCCGAGCAGGCCCTGCTGCGGGGCAACATCAACGCGATCTTCACCAACCTCTCGCGCCGCAACCAGTCGCTGATCGAGGGCCAGCTGAGCCTGATCACCGACCTGGAGAACAACGAGGCCGACCCCGACCAGCTGGAGAACCTCTTCCGCCTGGACCACCTGGCCACCCGTATGCGCCGCAACGGCGAGAACCTCCTGGTCCTCGCCGGCGAGGAGCCCGGCCGCCGCTGGGACCAGCCGGTGCCGCTGGTCGACGTGCTGCGCGCCGCCTCCTCCGAGGTGGAGCAGTACGAGCGCATCGAACTGCAGGGCGTCCCGGAGGCCGAGATCCACGGCCGTGCCGTGACCGACCTCGTGCACCTGCTGGCCGAGCTGCTGGAGAACGCCACCACGTTCTCCTCCCCGCAGACCAAGGTCCGCGTCACCGCGACCCGGCTGCCCGACGGCCGCATCATGGTCGAGATCCACGACAAGGGCATCGGCCTGACCGCCGAGGACTTCGCGGACATCAACCACAAGCTGGCCAACCCGCCGACCGTGGACGCCGCGATCTCGCAGCGCATGGGCCTGTTCGTGGTCGGCCGCCTGTCCGGCCGGCACGGCATCCGCGTCCAGCTGCGCCCCTCCGGCGAGCAGGCAGGCACCACCTCGCTGGTCATGCTCCCGGACGCCATCACCCACGGTGGCGGCGGCGAGCAGCAGCCGCGCGACGAGTTCACCGTCTCGCAGATCATCCCGGAGCAGAACGTCCAGGGCGAGCACTCCGGCCAGTCCGGTCAGCCCCTGCGGACCGCCGCCGAGCTGGGCTTCGACGACAGCCGCTACACCGAGGTCCCCGACGACATCCGCGAGCTCGACCCCGTCGGCCGCTCCCTGCTGCGCGAGGAACGCCGCGCGGCCCTGGAGGCCCAGGCGCAGTCCGAGCAGTCCGGCCCGGCGGAGCACGGCGGGCACGGGAGTGCCGGGACGGCCGGGTTCCAGGACCAGTTCACCGGGCAGCAGCCGGTCTACGGCCAGGACCCGAACGGCTACCAGGGTCCAGACGGTTACCAGGACCCGAACGGCTACCAGGGCCTGCAGAACGGGACCTACGACCAGCAGACGGCGTACGGCGACCAGCAGCAGACGGCGTACGGCGACCAGTACTACGCGCAGGACGGCGGCCGGCCGCAGGGCGAGGGTCATGCGCCGGGCGACGGCTACGCCGACCCGTCCTACGCCGACCCGTCCTATGCGGAGCCCGGCCGGGGCGGGCACGAGCCCGCCGCCTCCGGCGCCCAGGAGACGTACACGGCCTTCGAGCAGCGCCGCCACCAGGACGACTGGCCCCAGCCGGACGGTTACCGAAGCGGCCTGCCGGGACAGTACGCCGCGGGTGCCGTGGAAGCGGAATCCTCGCAGGCCGCTGACGCGGGCGAGGCGGAACGCGTAGGCTTCGACCGTCCGGGGGCGGATTCCTCCGCGGCCCACGAGCTCACCGACGCCGGTCTTCCGCGCCGCGGTTCCGCCGCGGGCGGTCCGGGTGAGGCGAGGCGCGCGGACCACGGGACGCCGGCTTCGGCACCGGCCGCGGGCGACACCGGCGACTGGCGTTCGGCCAACGACGAGCGCTGGCAGCAGGCTTCACAGCTGCGCAAGCCGAAGGCGGGCGGGGTGACCCCCTCCGGTCTGCCGCGGCGGGTCCCCAAGGCCAATCTGGTCGAGGGCGCCGCCGAGGCCACTCCTCAGGGAGGCCCACAGGTCTCCCGCGCCCCGGAGGACGTCCGGGGCAGGCTGAGCAACCTGCGGCGCGGCGTCGAACGGGGCCGCACCGCAGGCAGTGAAACGAACGGCCAGGACACAAGGAACGAAGACCGTGGTCCTGACAGCACCTACAACCAGGAGCGTTAGTGTGAGCCCGATGAGCCAGGCGGCACAGAACCTGAACTGGTTGATCACCAACTTCGTGGACAACACCCCGGGGGTGTCCCACACGGTGGTGGTCTCCGCCGACGGACTCCTTCTGGCGATGTCCGAAGGGTTCCCCCGCGACCGCGCCGACCAGCTCGCGGCCGTCGCCTCCGGTCTGACCTCGCTGACCGCCGGCGCCTCGCGCATCTTCGAGGGCGGCAGCGTGAACCAGACGGTTGTGGAGATGGAGCGGGGATTCCTTTTCATCATGTCCATCTCCGACGGTTCCTCGCTCGCCGTTCTCGCCCACCCCGAAGCGGACATCGGCCTCATCGGGTACGAGATGGCCCTTCTGGTGGACCGTGCGGGTACGGTCCTGACGCCCGATCTGCGGGCCGAGCTCCAGGGGAGCCTTCTCAACTGAAGGACAGACGGTGCGTTTTGGCGTCCCGTGGCCGTAAAGTTTCGGGACGCGGCTCCACAGCGATGGACGCCAGGCACAGTCGGAGGAGGAGAAAGTGGCAACACCCCCAGGCGGTCCGTTTTCGGACAACTGGTCGTACGGCCCCGCACAGAGTCAGAACGACGGCTCCGCGAACGGGTACGGGTACGGCTTCCCCTCCGTCCCGGGCCACCGGCAGCCGTACGCGCCGCAGGGTCCCGCTCCTTCGCCGTACGACCAGCCGCACGCTCCGCGCGTCCAGCCCCCTGTGCAGCCGCAGCGCCGCACCCCTGAGCCGGCGCCCGCAGGGGCGTCGAACAACCCCCTGGTGCGCCCGTACGCCATGACGGGCGGCCGTACCAGGCCGCGGTACCAGCTCGCCATCGAGGCGCTGGTGCACACCACCGCGCAGCCGCACCAGATGCAGGGCCAGCTGCCCGAGCATCAGCGGATCTGCAACCTCTGCCGGGAGATCAAGTCGGTGGCCGAGATCTCGGCCCTGCTGACCATCCCTCTCGGCGTGGCCAGGATCCTCGTCGCCGACTTGGCGGAGGCGGGCCTGGTCGCCATCCATCAGCCCGGCGGCGACGACAACGCCGGCGGCCAGCCAGACGTGACATTGCTCGAAAGGGTGCTCAGTGGACTTCGCAAGCTCTAGCGGAGGGCCTTCCCGCTCCACCACGTCCGCGAAGATCGTGGTGGCGGGCGGTTTCGGCGTCGGCAAGACCACGTTCGTCGGCGCCGTCTCGGAGATCAACCCGCTGCGCACCGAGGCCGTGATGACATCCGCGTCAGCGGGCATCGACGACCTCACCCACACCGGGGACAAGACGACCACCACGGTCGCCATGGACTTCGGCCGCATCACGCTCGACCAGGACCTGATCCTGTACCTGTTCGGCACGCCCGGCCAGGACCGTTTCTGGTTCATGTGGGACGACCTGGTGCGCGGCGCCATCGGCGCGGTCGTGCTGGTCGACACGAGGCGGCTGGCCGACTGCTTCCCGGCCGTCGACTACTTCGAGAACTCCGGGCTGCCGTTCGTCATCGCCCTCAACGGCTTCGACGGGCAGCAGCCGTACAACCCGGACGAGGTCCGGGAGGCGCTGCAGATCGGCCCCGACACGCCGATCATCACGACGGACGCGCGGCACCGGGCGGACGCGAAGTCGACGCTGATCACCCTCGTGGAGCACGCGCTGATGGCGCGGCTGCGCTAGCGCTCCGCGCGGTCTGCGGGCACCCCGTAGCGCCGGGTTGCGACACGCCCCCTGCGGCCACTGGGCTGCCGGGGGCTGTTTCGTCGCCGGGTGCGGGTGGCCGGTGGCTGGTGGCGCCCGCGCGGCGGAGCCGCATACCGGCACGGCCCCGCGTCCCTGGGTGAGCTGCCCAGCCCTTGGCCATACGTAGAGGCCCCCTCCAGGTGCGGAGGGGGCCTCTACGTATGGTCAGGTCAGCGCCAGCTGTGCGGTGCTCGGAAGCCGGGCTCGCGCTCCAGGCGGCGCCAGCCGGCGCGGACGCGGCCGCCGCCGTGGACGGGGGCGATCCCGGCGGGGCGGGCGGCGGCGCGGGCCAGCAGGAGGGCCGTGATGGCGGCGACCTCCTCGGGCTCGGCGTGGCCCTTCTCGACGCGGATGTCGGGAATGGACATGGGGGTGGCTCCTCGGGTCACTGCGGCGGGTTGCCGTGCTTGCGGGAGGGCAGATCGGCGTGCTTGGTCTGGAGCATCGCCAGGGACCTGATGAGGACCTCGCGGGTCTCGGCCGGGTCGATGACGTCGTCGACCAGGCCGCGTTCGGCCGCGTAGTAGGGGTGCATCAGCTCGGTCTTGTACTCCTTGACCATGCGGGCCCGCATGGCCTCGGGGTCCTCGGCCTCGGCGATCTGCCGGCGGAAGATGACGTTGGCGGCACCCTCGGCGCCCATCACGGCGATCTCGTTGGTGGGCCAGGCGTAGGTGAGGTCGGCGCCGATGGACTGGGAGTCCATGACGATGTACGCGCCGCCGTAGGCCTTGCGCAGGATCAGGGAGATGCGCGGCACGGTCGCGTTGCAGTACGCGTACAGCAGCTTGGCGCCGTGGCGGATGATGCCGCCGTGTTCCTGGTCGACGCCGGGCAGGAAGCCGGGGACGTCGAGGAAGGTGACGATGGGGATGTTGAAGGCGTCGCACATCTGGACGAAACGGGCGGCCTTCTCGCTGGCCTCGATGTCCAGGACGCCGGCCAGGGTCTGCGGCTGGTTGGCGACGATGCCCACGACCTGCCCGTCCAGGCGGGCCAGCGCGCAGATGATGTTGCGGGCCCAGCGCTCGTGGACCTCGAGGTACTCGCCGTCGTCGACGATCTCCTCGATCACCTTCGCCATGTCGTACGGCCGGTTGCCGTCCGCCGGGACCAGGTCGAGGAGCGTGTCGCCGCGGCGGTCGACCGGGTCCGACGACTCGGTGCGCGGCGGGTTCTCGCGGTTGTTCTGCGGGAGGAGGGAGAGGAGGTAGCGGACCTCGGCGATGCAGGTCTCCTCGTCGTCGTAGGCGAAGTGACACACGCCGGAGGTCTCGGCGTGCACGTCCGCGCCGCCGAGCCCGTTCTGGGTGATCTCCTCGCCGGTGACCGCCTTGACCACGTCCGGACCGGTGATGAACATCTGCGAGGTGTCACGGACCATGAACACGAAGTCCGTCAGCGCCGGGCTGTAGGCCGCGCCGCCGGCGCACGGGCCGAGCATGACGCTGATCTGCGGGATCACACCCGACGCCTTGGTGTTGCGCTGGAAGATGCCCCCGTAACCGGCGAGCGCGCTGACGCCCTCCTGGATGCGGGCACCGGCGCCGTCGTTCAGCGACACCAGCGGCGCACCGGCCGCGATGGCCATGTCCATGATCTTGTGGATCTTCGTGGCGTGGGCCTCGCCCAGCGCGCCGCCGAAGATCCGGAAGTCGTGCGCGTAGACGAAGACCGTACGGCCCTCCACCGTGCCCCAGCCGGTGATCACACCGTCCGTGTACGGCTTCTTCGCCTCCAGGCCGAACCCCGTCGCCCGGTGCCGCCGCAACTGCTCGACCTCCCGGAACGACCCCGGGTCCACCAGCAGTTCGATCCGCTCGCGCGCCGTCAGCTTGCCCTTGGCGTGCTGCGCCGCCGTCGCCTTCTCGCTCGGCCCGGCCAGCGCCCGCGCACGGATCTCGTGCAGCTCGGCCACTCGCCCGCGCGCGTCCGTCGGCTCACCCGGCGCCTCATCCAAAACGGTCATGTAGCGACTCTACGAAGCGGACGGGGCAAAGCGAGCCGTCGACTCCGCACAGTCTCCGGCGTGTTTTCCTGGTAACCCTGAACAGAACCCCGCCGGTATGCAGCCCTTTCGACTGCTCAGAGGGCCCGAGTCTTGTAGAGGTCGCACAAAGCCGTCGGCTGAGAGTCACCTCACATTCATGGGTGGTACATACCACCTCTGGAGTGACACGGGGGCTCCGGAAGATCCTTCCGGAAAACATCTCCGATGATGTTGAACATTGAACAGAATAGGACTACGGTCGTTCTCGTTGCAGTGATTGAACATTCAACGAAAACCAAGGAGAACGTCATGGGCCTCTTCGGCAACAAGTCCGCCACCCCGGCCGCCACCACCCCCGCCGCCGTCGACCCCGGCCTCGCCGCCCTCACCGGTGACTACGTGATCGACCCGTCGCACACCACGCTCGGCTTCGTCGCCCGGCACGCCATGGTCACCAACGTCAAGGGCAAGTTCCTCGACTTCACCGGCACGCTGCACCTGGACGGAAGCGACCCGTCCGCCTCCACCGCGTCCCTCGACATCGCGATGGACAGCATCGACACCGGGTCCGCCGACCGCGACGGCCACCTGAAGAGCGCGGACTTCTTCAGGACGGACGAGTTCCCCACGATGACCTTCCGTTCCACCAGGGCGGAGGCCCTCGGCGGTGACGACTACCGCATCACCGGCGACCTGACGATCCTCGGCACCACCAAGCCGGTCACCATCGACCTGGAGTTCAACGGCGCCGCCAAGGACCCCTTCGGCAACGAGCGCGTCGGCTTCGAGGGCAAGGCGGAGATCCTGCGCTCCGAGTGGGGCCTGACCTGGAACGCGGCCCTGGAGACGGGCGGCGTGCTGGTGTCCGACAAGATCAAGCTGACCTTCGACATCTCGGCGGTCAAGCAGGCCTGAGGCCCGCTCTCCGGCGGCGTGCCTCCCGGTGCCCTCCGCTCCTCAGAAGCCTCCGCCGAAGTCCCCTCCGCTGCCGCCCCCGCCGAAGCCGCCGCCCCCGCCGAAGTCGCCGAAACCGCCCCCGAAGTCACCGGGGTCGAAGTCGCCGCCGGAGACGTCGCCGCCGTATCCGCCGAAGTCGCCGTATCCGGCGCCGTAGTCGGCACCGTAGGAGGGGGTGGCCATCATGCCGCCCAGCATCGTGCCGACCAGCAGGCCGGGCAGGATGCCGCCGCCGAAGTATCCGCCGGCCCAGGGGCCGTAGGCCGGGCCCGCGTCCCAGTAGGGGCGGCGGCCGTAGTCGGTCTCCACCTCGCGGACCATGGGGTCACGCCCGTCGGACAGGCGGGCCCGGTCGGCCGCGCAGACCGGCACCTTGCGGGTGGCGCCTCCCGGCGGCGTCCACATCGCGTCGGCGACGGACGGGCCGTGGCGCGGGTCGAAGAAGCACGGCGGACGGCGCTCGGGCAGGGGCCTGCCCTCACGGCGGGCGGCGAGCCGGGCCAGGGAGAAGCGGCCGTCCTCCAGGGCCTCGGTGACGGCACGGACGTCCTCCGGCCGGCGGGCGGCCGCCATGGACGCCTTGGCCTGTTCGTAGGCGTCGAGAGCGTGCCCGTAGTCCGCGCGCATCGCGTCGTCCGCGCCGGGCTCCGCCGGGTGGAAGTCCAGCCGGTCGAGTTCCTCGCCGAAGGCCGTGATGTCCTCGTCGACCACCACCCGCAGCCGCTCCAGCGCGGCCCGCTGCTCCTCCTCGCGCCGGAGCCGGCCGCGCCGCGCCAGGGCGTAGGCGCCCGCGCCGCCGGCCACCACGACCGCGCCGAGACCGATCAGGGCGCCGGCCGGGACGGTACCGCCGCCCGAGTCCCACGAGGCGGGCGCCGAACCGCGCACGCTGCGCAGCGCGCCGTCGACGAAGTCGTTCAGCTGGGCCTTGGGGTCACCGGCGCCCTGCACGGCGGCGACCAGGTTGTTCACACCCTGCCGGCCGAGCACGCTGCTGTCGGCGCGGGCGTCGAAGCGGTCGCCGAGCCGGATGCCGTACAGGCCGGTGACGCCGGTCTCGGTGCGGAGGTTCCGGAAGAGGTCGCGCGTCGGGTAGTCCGCGGGGAGGACCGCCACGAAGACCGGTTCGTCCGCGCTCTCGATCTTGTCGGCGAGCGCCTCGGCGTCCGCCTCGGAGAGCAGGTCGGAGGCGGCCGGGTCCACGTACACGGGACTCTCGCGCAGAGCGGCGCCGATCTCGGACACGCTCGTGGCCGCCTGGGCGCCGGGCGCACCGGCCGTCAGCACCGCCAGGGCGGCGACGACCGGCACGACCAGCAGTCGTATGAGGACTCGTATGCGAACGTCCGTCATACGTTCGAAAGTACCCGAATCCTCGTCGAAGAGACATCAGTGAGGAGACAGGAAAAAACACCCGACCGGGCCTCATCGGGCCGGCGAGACCCCCGCGCGCAGCAGGCCGTACGTGTACGCGTCCTCCAGTGCCTGCCAGGAGGCGGCGATGACGTTGTCGGCGACTCCGACCGTGGACCATTCGCCCTTGCCGTCGGAGGTGGAGATGAGGACCCGGGTCGTGGACTGGGTGCCGTGCACGCCCTCCAGGATGCGGACCTTGTAGTCGACCAGGCCGAGGCCGGCGAGCTCGGGGTAGATCTTCTCCAGGGCGACGCGCAGCGCGCGGTCCAGGGCGTTGACCGGGCCGTTGCCCTCGGCCGTGGCGAGGATGCGCTCGCCCTTGGCCCACAGCTTCACGGTGGCCTCGTTGGCGTGGGTGCCGTCGGGGCGGTCCTCGGTGATCGCGCGCCAGGACTCGACCTGGAAGTACTCCAGCCGCTTGCCCTCGGCCTCCGCGCGCAGCAGGAGTTCGAAGCTGGCGTCCGCGGCCTCGTACGTGTACCCCTTGAGCTCGCGCTCCTTCACCCGCTCGACGACCCGGCCGACCAGTTCGCGGTCGCCGCCGAGGTCGACGCCGAGCTCCTTGCCCTTGAGCTCGATGGAGGCGCGGCCGGCCATGTCGGAGACCAGCATCCGCATGGTGTTGCCGACCAGCTCGGGGTCGATGTGCTGGTACAGGTCCGGGTCGACCTTGATGGCGGAGGCGTGCAGGCCGGCCTTGTGCGCGAACGCCGAGACGCCGACGTAGGGCTGGTGGGTGGAGGGGGTGAGGTTGACGACCTCGGCGATGGCGTGGGAGATGCGGGTCATCTCGCGCAGCCGGCCCTCCGGCAGCACCTTCTTGCCGTACTTCAGCTCGAGGGCGGCCACGACCGGGAAGAGGTTGGCGTTGCCGACGCGCTCGCCGTAGCCGTTGGCCGTGCACTGGACGTGGGTGGCGCCCGCGTCGACGGCGGCGAGGGTGTTGGCGACCGCGCAGCCGGTGTCGTCCTGGGCGTGGATGCCGAGCCGGGCACCGGTGTCGGCGAGCACCGTGGCGACCACGGCCTGGATCTGCGCCGGGAGCATGCCGCCGTTGGTGTCGCACAGGACGACCACGTCGGCGCCCGCCTCGGAGGCGGCGCGGACGACGGCCTTGGCGTACTCGGGGTTGGCGCGGTAGCCGTCGAAGAAGTGCTCGCAGTCGACGAAGACCCGGCGGCCCTGGGCCTTCAGGTGGGAGACCGTGTCCGCGACCATGGCCAGGTTCTCGTCGAGCGTGGTGCGCAGCGCCAGTTCGACGTGCCGGTCGTGGGACTTGGCGACCAGCGTGATCACCTGGGCACCGGACTCCAGCAACGCCCTGACCTGCGGGTCGTCGGCGGCGGTCGTACCGGCGCGGCGGGTGGAGCCGAAGGCGACGAGCTGGGCGTGGCGGAACTCGATCTCCTGCTGGGCACGGGCGAAGAACTCGGTGTCCCGCGGGTTCGCGCCGGGCCAGCCGCCCTCGATGAAGCCGACGCCGAAGTCGTCCAGGTGCCGTGCGATGGCCAGCTTGTCCGCGACGGTGAGGTTGATGCCCTCGCGCTGCGCGCCGTCGCGCAGGGTGGTGTCGAAGACGTGGAACGAATCGTCGAGTTCGCTGGATGCGGTCATGATCTGAAGGCTCCTGTAGGGGATCTCGGTCTACCGGAATGACCGGTTCCACCGTCCGTCTATGATCCCTCGCGCTCTCCTCCCGGCTTGAGGTGGGCCGGGAAAACGAAAAACCCCTCGCGGGTGCGAGAGGTCTGCGCGCGGGTCGAGGACGACGGTGTCCACCCGTACCTGGTCGTACGTGGTGGTCACTGCGGACCGGCGCGCCTGCTGCCAATAATCATGGCGAACGAGAGCACGGGGGCAGTCTGGCACAGTCCCTCCCCCTTCTCGCCGCCCGTCTCAGCATGCGAGCGCCGGCGTCCGGCGCGGGGCGCGCCCCGTGCGGGATGTGCTCGGGTCAGGGTTGCGCGTGCAGGCCTTCGGCGAGGAACTCGGCCACGTGACCGAGGACCTGGACCCGGTCCGTGCCCCGCAGGCCGACCGCCACGTTGATGGCGAAGCCGTCGAGGAGCGCGCGCAGGCGGGTCGCGAAGCGGTCGGGGTCGACGGGCCGGAACTCGCCGCGCGAGACGCCCTCCGCGAGCAGGGCGACCAGGTCACGGTGCCAGGCGCGCTCGATGGCGGCCTGCCGGTCGCGGGCGTCGGATTCGACGGCGGCGCTCTGCGAGCGGTTCCACACCTCCAGCCACAGCGTCCAGTGCGGGTCGCGGTGGCCGTCGGGGACGTACAGGTCGACGTAGGCGTCGAGGCGTTCGCGGGCGGTGCCCGGCCGGGCGAGGAGACGGCCGCGCTCGGCGCCGAGGCGGCCCTCGCTCCACTCCAGGGTGCGCAGCAGCAGTTCGTCCTTGGAGCGGAAGTAGTAGAGGAGATGGCCGCTGCTCATGCCGACCTCGCGGCCGAGCGCCGCCATGGTGAGTTTCTCCAGACCGCGCTCGGCGATCATCCCCATGGCGGCGGCGAGGACCTCCTCGCGCGGTGGTGCGTGTCTGCGCGCTCCGGCCGCACCGGCCATCCCTGCTCCTCTAGACCCTCGGCTGCTGCTGCGTGATGCAGTGGATGCCTCCACCGTTCGCGAAGATCGTACGGGCGTCGACCAGGGTGACGGTGCGCTCGGGGAACAGCCGCCGGAAGACGTCCGCGGCGACCTCGTCGTTGGGGTCGTCGAAGGCGCACAGGACGACGCCGCCGTTGCACAGGTAGTGGTTGATGTACGAGTAGTCGACCCAGTCGCCGTCCTCGTCCTTCAGGACGGTCGGCGCGGGCACCTCGACGACCTCCAGCGGGCGGCCCTGGGCGTCGGTCTGGCCGCGCAGGATCTCCAGGTACGTCCGCGAGCGGGCGTGGTCCGGGTGGGCGGGGTCGCGCTGGCTGTGCACGAGGACGGTGCCCGGCCGCGCGAAGGCCGCGACGATGTCGACGTGGCCCTGGGTGCCGTAGGTGCCGTAGTCGGCGGTGAGGCCGTGCGGGAGCCAGATGGCCTTGGTGGTGCCGAGCTTGGCGTGGATCTCCGCCTCGACCTGCTCACGGGTCCAGCCGGGGTTGCGGCCCGCGCCGAGCTGCACCGTCTCGGTCAGCAGGACCGTGCCCTCGCCGTCGACGTGGATGGCGCCGCCCTCGTTGACGAGGGTGCTGCTCAGCGTGGGGACGCCGGCGAGGTCCGCGACGTGGCGGGCGATCTCGGAGTCGTGCTCCCAGCGGGCCCAGTCCTGGGCGCCCCAGCCGTTGAACACCCAGTCCACGGCGGCCAGGCGGCCCTCCTCGTCGGTCACGAAGGTGGGGCCGATGTCCCGCATCCACGCGTCGTCCAGTTCGCGCTCGACCAGGTCGACGTCGGGGCCGAGCAGTTCGCGCGCGGTGTCGCCCTGACCGGGGCCGTGCACCATCGTCACCGGTTCGAAGCGGCGCACGGCGCGGGCCACGGCCGCCCAGGCGGCGCGGGCGTCCGCCAGCTCGGCGTCGCTCGCGAACGTCGGGTTGGGGCCGGGCCAGGCCATCCAGGTGCGTTCGTGCGGGGCCCACTCGGGGGGCATGCGGAAGGTCATGGAGGTGTCCCAGAGGGTCTAAGGACCAGGAGGTCAGAGGAAGTAGAGGCGGTTGAGGGAGACGGAGTCGGCCGGTTCGGAGCGCAGCGGGTCCCCGTCGAGGGTGACGAGCCCGGTGCGCTGGTCGACGTCGACCTGTCCGGTACGGGAGTTCAGCCGCAGGTCGGCCGGGCCGATGCCGCGGGTGCCGCGCACGGCGACCCGGCGGCGGCGGGTCGGCATGGTGTCGTGGCCCTGGTCGAGGGCGGCCTGGGCGACGAAGGCGACGGAGATGTCGGCGGGCGTGGCGCCGTGCGCGCCGAACTGCGGGCCCAGGACGAGGGGCTCGCAGGTGTCGGTGGCCGCGTTCGGGTCGCCGACGACGCCGTAGGCCGGGAAGCCGGACTTCAGGACGAGCTGCGGCTTGGCGCCGAAGTACTCCGGGCGCCACAGGACGATGTCGGCGAGCTTGCCGACCTCGATCGAGCCGACCTCGTGGGCGAGGCCGTGGGCGATGGCCGGGTTGATGGTCAGCTTGGCCATGTAGCGCAGGACGCGCTCGTTGTCGTTGTCGTCGTCGGGGGCGCCGAACTCGGCCTTCATCTTGCCGGCCATGGCGAAGGTGCGGCGGACGGTCTCGCCGGCGCGGCCCATGCCCTGGGCGTCGGAGGAGGTGATGCCGATCGCGCCCAGGTCGTGCAGCACGTCCTCGGCGCCCATCGTCCCGGCGCGGATGCGGTCGCGGGCCATGGCGGCGTCGCCCGGCAGGTCGGTCTTCAGGTCGTGGACGGAGACGATCATGCCGTAGTGCTCGGCGACCGCGTCCCGGCCGAAGGGCAGGGTGGGGTTGGTGGAGGAGCCGATGACGTTGGGGACGCCGGCCATCTTGAGCACGTTGGGGACGTGTCCGCCGCCGCAGCCCTCGATGTGGAAGGCGTGGATGGTGCGGCCCTCCAGGACCCGGAGGGTGTCCTCCACGGAGAGGCATTCGTTGAGGCCGTCGCTGTGCAGGGCGACCTGGACGTCGTGCTCCTCGGCGACGCGCAGCGCGGTGTCCAGGGCGCGGGTGTGGGCGCCCATGTCCTCGTGCACCTTGAAGCCGGACGCCCCGCCCTCGGCCAGCGCCTCGACGAGCGGCGCCTCGTGGGAGGAGGAACCCCGGCCCAGGAAGCCGATGTTGACCGGCCAGGCGTCGAAGGCGCCGAACGCGTGCTTCAGCGCCCAGGGCGAGTTGACGCCGACGCCCCAGACGGGGCCGAACTCCTGCCCGATGATCGTCGTCACGCCGGAGGCGAGGGACGCCTCCATGATCCGCGGGGAGAGCAGGTGGACGTGGGTGTCGACGGCTCCGGCGGTGGCGATGAGGCCCTCGCCGGAGACGATCGAGGTGCCGGTGCCGACCACGACGTCGACGCCGTCGAGGGTGTCGGGGTTGCCGGCCCGGCCGATGGCGTGGATCCGGCCCTCGCGGATGCCGATGGAGACCTTGCGGATGCCCTGCACGGCGTCGATGACGACGACGTTGCTGATGACGACGTCGCAGGTCTCGCGGACGGCGGCGGCCTTGAGGTGGAGTCCGTCGCGGGCGGTCTTGCCGAAGCCGGCGAGGAACTCGTCGCCGTACTTCTGGGAGTCGGACTCGACGCGGATCACCAGACCCGAGTCGCCGAGGCGGACCCGGTCGCCGGCGCGGGGGCCGTGGGTCGCGGCGTACTCGTACGGGGTGAGGCGGCGGGCCTCGGCGGGGTGTCCTCCTGGACGGCTCATCGCTCGCCTCCTTCCGGCGTCTCCTGCACGACGCCCAGATATCCGCAGGCCGCGGCGCGGCGCAGGGCCTCTTCCTTGGCACCCGGGGCGTCCAGCGGCCCGTCGACCAGACCGGCGAAGCCGATCGCGACGCGCCGGCCGCCGATGGGCACGAGGCCGACCTCGGCGCTCTCCCCCGGTCCGAAGCGGACGGAGGACCCGGCGGGCACGGCCAGCCGCATGCCGTAGGCCCGCTCGCGGTCGAAGTCCAGGCGCGGGTTGGCCTCGAAGAAGTGGAAGTGGGAGGTGACGGAGACGGGCACGGTGGCGGTGTTGGTGACCGTCAGCCGCACCTCCGCCTCGGGCTCCGCGTGCTGCGGGCCGGGCAGCAGCGCGCCGGGCGCGTCCTCGCCGGCCCCTCCGCCGAGGGGGTCGGTGACGATCGCGAGCCGGGAGCCGTCGTCGAAGACCGCCTCCACGTGCACCTCGGTGACCACGTCGGCCACGCCGGGCAGCACGTCGTCCGGGCCGAGCACGGACCGGGCGCGCTCGATCGCCTCCGCGAGGCGGGCGCCGTCGCGGGCGGCCTCGCACACGGTGTCCGCGATCAGAGCCGTCGCCTCGGGGACGTTCAGCCTGAGGCCCCTGGCCCGGCGGGCGCGGGCCAGCTCGGCCGCGCCGAAGAGCAGCAGCCGGTCACGTTCCGTGGGAGTCAGTCTCACGACGCGGCACCTCCTTGCCTTCCACATTTAGAGCATCACTCTAAACGTGAATGACAGGGAAACAAACCATCGGCAGAGCAGACGACGGACATCACATTGAGCGCCGCTCTAATCTCCGGACAGACGTCGGCCCCGCTCCCCGGGCTCACAAGGAGACCGGGGCGGAGCCCCGAGGGGTCCGCCCCGGTACCGGGCGGGCCGGGCCGGGTCAGGCCAGGCGGTGCATCCAGCCGTGCGTGTCCTCGGCGGTACCGCGCTGGATGTCCAGCAGCGCGTCACGGAGCCGCCGCGTGACCTCGCCGGGCTCGCCGCCGCTCTGCTGCCACTCCGCGCCCTCGCGCTTGACCGTGCCGACCGGCGTGATCACGGCCGCCGTGCCGCAGGCGAAGACCTCGGTGAGGGTGCCGTTCTCCGAGTCGCGCTGCCACTGGTCGACCGAGATGCGGCCCTCCTCGGCCTCGTAGCCGAGGTCGCGGGCGACGGTGAGCAGGGAGTCGCGGGTGACGCCCTCCAGGATGGACCCGGTGAGGGAGGGCGTGATGATCTTGTCGCCGTACACGAAGTACAGGTTCATGCCGCCGAGCTCCTCGACCCACTTGCGCTCGATCGCGTCGAGGTAGCAGACCTGGTCGCAGCCCTTGGCCGCGGCCTCGGCCTGGGCGAGCAGGGAGGCCGCGTAGTTGCCGCCGGTCTTGGCGTCGCCCATGCCGCCGGGGACGGCGCGGACGCGGTCCTCGGAGACCCAGATGGAGACCGGCTTGACGCCGCCGGGGAAGTAGGCGCCGGCCGGGGAGGCGATGACGACGAAGAGGTACTCGTTGGCCGGCTTCACGCCCAGGCCGACCTCGGTCGCGATCATGAACGGGCGCAGGTAGAGGGATTCCTCGCCGCCGTGCGCGGGGACCCACTTCTCGTCCTGCCGCACCAGCGCGTCGCACGCCTCGATGAAGGTCTCCACCGGCAGCTCCGGCATGCCGAGCCGGCGCGAGGACGCCTGGAAGCGCTGCGCGTTCTTCTCCGGGCGGAAGGTGGCGACGGATCCGTCGGGGCGGCGGTAGGCCTTCAGCCCCTCGAAGATCTCCTGCGCGTAGTGCAGGACCATGGTGGCCGGGTCGAGGGAGAGCGGGGCGTACGGGACGAGCTGTCCGTCGTGCCAGCCGCGGCCCTCGGTCCACTTGATCGTCACCATGTGGTCGGTGAAGTGGCGGCCGAAGCCAGGGCTGGCCAGAATCGCCTGGCGCTCCGCGTCGGAGAGCGGGTGGGCGGAGGGCTTGAGCTCGATCGTGGGCGTCGTCATGGAGTGATGTCCTTCACCGGTTCTGATTGTGACGGGCCGCTGTCACGCCCGTACGGCCGGTGGCCGGTGCTAGGACGTCCGAGCATTCCCTCATGTCGCGGCTTCGCGTTCGATTATCTCGCGCGGCCCGCGCCGGATGAAACGGGGTGAAGGCGGCCCAGGGTTCGATGGTCCCACCCGGCGGACGCAGGAGAAAGCCGCCGGGTGCCTTGTTTCCGGGACCCGGCGGCTTCGGAGAGTCGGTTCTCGAGTGCGCTGCCCGGTCAGCCGGCTACGCGTACGGCGAGCGCGTCACCGATCTCGGAGGTGCTGCGCGCGGGCTTGCCGACGCGCTCGCCGAGGTCGGCGGCGACGGCCTCCTCGATCCGGGCGGCCTCCGCCTCGTGGCCGAGGTGGCGCAGCAGCAGGGCGACGGACAGGACCGTGGCGGTGGGGTCGGCCTTGCCCTGGCCGGCGATGTCGGGCGCGGAACCGTGGACCGGCTCGAACATCGAGGGGAACTCGCCGGACGGGTTGATGTTCCCGCTGGCGGCGACGCCGATGCCGCCGGAGACGGCCGCGGCGAGGTCGGTGATGATGTCGCCGAAGAGGTTGTCGGTGACGATCACGTCGAAGCGGCCGGGGTCGGTGACGAGGTAGATCGTCGCGGCGTCGACGTGGATGTAGTCGGTGGTGACCTCGGGGTACTCCTCGGCCACCTTGTTGAAGACGTCGGTCCACAGGTGACCCGCGAAGGTCAGCACGTTGTTCTTGTGCACCAGCGTGAGCTTCTTGCGCGGGCGGGCCTGGGCGCGGGCGAACGCGTCGCGGACGACGCGTTCGACGCCGTAGGCCGTGTTGACGGAGACCTCGGTGGCGACCTCGTGCGCGGTGCCCTTGCGGATGGTGCCGCCGTTGCCGGTGTACGGGCCCTCGGTGCCCTCGCGGACGACGACGAAGTCGATCTCCGGCTGGCCGGCGAGCGGGGTGGCGACGCCCGGCAGGAGCTTGGACGGCCGCAGGTTGACGTGGTGGTCGAAGGCGAAGCGGAGCTTGAGCAGGAAGCCGCGCTCCAGCACGCCGGAGGGCACCGACGGGTCGCCGATCGCGCCGAGCAGGATGGCGTCGTGGGCCTTGAGGGCGTCGAGATCGGCGTCGGTGAGGGTCTCACCGGTGGCGTGGTAGCGCCGGGCGCCGAAGTCGTACTCCTTGGTCTCCAGCTTCACATCCTGCGGAAGGACGGCGGAGAGGACCTTGAGACCCTCGGCCACGACCTCCTGGCCGATGCCGTCACCGGGGATCACTGCGAGATTGAGGATGCGAGAGCTTGCCGACATGCGCAGCACCCTACTCTCCGTCCCAGGGGATGACACGAGGTGTCCGCCATGCGGACGGCCGCCGTCGTTCCCGCCGCTCAGTGGCCGGTGGAACCGCCGTTGTCGCGGCGGTCGAGGGCGCGCTGGAGGGCGGCCGCGGCGTTCTTGCGGTCGGAGTCGCTCGTACGGGAGAGGTGGCGGACTCGGCGGCGGACGGTGGTCTCGGCCATGGGAATCGACTCCTTCGGCACAGCGCACGAGGGGCGCGGGAAAGGGGATCACGAGAGGCCGGAAGGGGGCGGGGAGCGCGGTGCCGCAGGGATTGCCTGCACGGGGCCCGGCTCACGACCGCCTGTCGCTCGATCGAGCGGGACGTTCGGCTCCTACCAAGCTAAGGGAGTCCGGAGCGCCTGTCTCCACCATTACTCGGACTTCCTACTATCTGAGACGGTGACCTCCGGCACACCTCGCCCGCCTGCGAAAACGCCGACGGGCCAGGTCGGGTGACCTGGCCCGTCGGCGGGCGTACCGAGGGGGCGTCAGCCCATGTGCGGGTACGTGTAGTCGGTCGGCGCGACCAGCGTCTCCTTGATGGCGCGGGTCAGCGTCCAGCGCATCAGGTTCTGCGGGGCGCCGGCCTTGTCGTTGGTGCCGGAGGCACGGCCGCCGCCGAAGGGCTGCTGGCCGACGACGGCGCCGGTCGACTTGTCGTTGATGTAGAAGTTGCCGGCCGCGTAGCGCAGCTTCTCCATCGTGTACGCCGCCGCCGCGCGGTCGTTGGAGATGACCGAGCCGGTGAGGGCGTAGTCGGAGACCGACTCCATCTGGGTCAGCATCTCGTCGTACTTGTCGTCCTCGTAGACGTGCACGGCGAGGATCGGGCCGAAGTACTCGGTGCGGAAGACCTCGTTCTCCGGGTCGGTGCACTCGATGACGGTCGGGCGGACGAAGTAGCCGACCGAGTCGTCGTAGGAGCCGCCGGCGACGATCGTGCAGGCGTCGTCCTCCTTGGCGCGGTCGATGGCGGCCTTGTTCTTGGCGAAGGACCGCTCGTCGATGACGGCGCCCATGAAGTTCGACAGGTCGGTGACGTCACCCATGGTGAGTCCGTCGACCTCGGCGGCGAACTCCTCCTTGAAGCCGTCGTTCCAGATGGACGCCGGGATGTAGGCGCGGGAGGTGGCGCTGCACTTCTGGCCCTGGTACTCGAAGGCACCGCGGGTCAGGGCGGTCTTCAGGACGGCGCGGTCGGCGCTCGGGTGGGCGACCAGGAAGTCCTTGCCGCCGGTCTCGCCGACCAGGCGCGGGTAGGTGCGGTACTTCTCGATGTTGTTGCCGACCGTCTTCCACAGGTGCTGGAAGGTCTTGGTCGAGCCGGTGAAGTGGATGCCGGCCAGGTCGCGGTGGTTCAGGGCGACCTCGGAGACCTCCAGGCCGTCGCCGGTGACCAGGTTGATGACGCCCTTGGGCAGCCCGGCCTCCTCCAGCAGCTCCATGAGCAGCACGGCGGCGTGGGTCTGCGTCGGGGACGGCTTCCAGACCACCACGTTGCCCATCAGGGCCGGGGCGGTGGGCAGGTTGGCCGCGATCGCGCTGAAGTTGAACGGCGTGATCGCGTAGACGAAGCCCTCCAGCGGGCGGTGGTCCAGGCGGTTCCAGACGCCCGGCGAGTTGGCCGGGGGCTGCTCGGCGAGGATGTTCCGCGCGTAGTGGACGTTGAAGCGCCAGAAGTCGACCAGCTCGCAGGGGCTGTCGATCTCGGCCTGCTGGGCCGTCTTGGACTGGCCGAGCATGGTGGAGGCGGCGATGGTCTCGCGCCACGGGCCGGACAGCAGCTCGGCGGCGCGCAGGATGATCGCCGCGCGGTCGTCGAAGGCCATCGCGCGCCACGCCGGGGCGGCGGCCAGGGCGGCGTCGATAGCGTCCTGCGCGTCCTGCTGCGTGGCGTTCGCGTACGTGCCCAGGCGGGCCTTGTGGTTGTGCGGCTGCACGACGTCGAAGCGCTCGCCGCCGCCCATCCGCTTCACACCATCGATGGTGCAGGGCAGGTCGATCGGGTTGTCGGCCAGCTCCTTGAGCTTGGCCTCCAGGCGGGCGCGCTCGGGCGAGCCGGGGGCGTAGCCGTGCACCGGCTCGTTGACGGGGGCGGGGACCTGGGTCACAGCGTCCATGGGTTCCGTAACTCCTTTAACTGAGCGGTCTTGCGAGCGGGTGGGCTCAGCCCTTGGTGACCATCGAGCGGGCGAAGAAGCGCAGGTTCGCCGGCTTCTCCGCGAGACGGCGCATGAAGTAGCCGTACCAGTCGGTGCCGTAGGCCGTGTAGACGCGCATGCGGTGGCCCTCGGCGGCCAGTCGCAGGTGCTCCTCGCTCCGGATGCCGTACAGCATCTGGAACTCGTACTCGTCGAGCTTGCGGCCGGCGGTGCGGGCCAGCTCCTGCGCGATGGAGATCAGGCGCGGGTCGTGGGACCCGATCATCGGGTAGCCCTCGCCCTCCATCAGCGTGCGCAGGATCCGGACGTACGCCTTGTCGATCTCGTGCTTCTGCTGGTAGGCGACCTCGGCGGGCTCCTTGTAGGCGCCCTTCACCAACCGTACGCGAGAGCCGTTGCCGGCGAGGCGGCGCGCGTCGGCCTCGGTGCGGAAGAGGTAGGCCTGGATGACGCAGCCGGTCTGCGGGAAGTCCTTCCGCAGCTCCTCGTGGATGGCGAACATCGAGTCGAGGGTGGTGTGGTCCTCGGCGTCCAGGGTGACCGTGGTGCCGATCCCGGCGGCGGCCTCGACGACCGGGCGGACGTTCTTCAGGGCCAGCTCGTGGCCGCCGTCCAGCGCCTGGCCGAACATCGACAGCTTCACGGACATCTCGGCACGGGTGCCGAGGTCCAGCGGCCTGAGCCGGTCGATCAGCTCCAGGTAGGCGTCGCGGGCGGCCTCGGCCTGGGCGGGGGTCGTGATGTCCTCGCCGACGACGTCCATCGTCAGCTCCAGACCCTTGCCCGCGAGGTCCTGGACGATCGGCACGATCTCGTCGACCGTCTCGCCGGGGATGAACCGGTCGACGACCGGCTTGGTCACCGGCGCGGCCGAGACCAGACGTCGCATCCTGTCGCTGCGCGACGCGGCGAGAATCACGGGACCCAGCACGGGGCACCTCCACTTACCGAACAACACAAGGCCGCTACCCGATGTTTCGGAAACGGCACGGAGAACCACCGTCGAATCTAAGGACCTCCCCGATCGTCGGCCATCGACAGCTGTCACGCATCCGTGCCGCGCTTCTCAGACAGATGTATGAAGACGCGGGTGCGAATGAGGCAGAATGCCCGGGTGACGTCGGATTCCAGAGGTGCGGCAGGCTCCGGGGGCTCCCGGGGCGACTACCAGGAGCTGGTCGACGAGATCTCCGAGCTGCTGGGCGCGCCGGCGACGCTGGAGAACCGCGACTTCGAGCTGATCGCCTTCGGCGCGTACGACAGCGAGGGGGAGCTGGACCCCTCCGCGCTGGACCCGGTGCGCACCCGTTCGATCCTCACCCGCCGTTCGACGGCGGCCGTCCGGGCCTGGTTCGAGGGCTTCGGCATCACCCGGGCGAAGGGCCCGGTCCGTATCCCGCCGGCCCCGGAGGCGGGGGTGTACCGGGGGCGGACCTGTCTGCCGGTGCGGCACCGGGGTGTCGTCCTCGGGTACGTCTGGCTCCTGGACACCGACCCGGGGCCGACGGAGCGGCAGCTCGCGGCGGCGATGGAGGTGACGGCCCGGATCGGCGCGCTGCTCGCGGACGAGGCGCAGCACGGCGCGGATCTCAGCCGGGAGCTGCGGGCGGTGCTGACCACCGAGCGCGACTGGCAGCGGGACATGGCCGTGGCCGAACTGCGCACCGCCCTCGGCACCCGCGCCGGCACCCTGCACACGGTGGTGTGCGTGGCCCCCTGGCCGTCCGCCGGCCCCGACGACGCGCCCTCGGTGCGTACGGTGCCGGGGGCGACGGCGCTGTGCACGGTGCCGTGGGACGGGGCGGCCGCCCCCGGGTCCGGATCGGCCCGGTCGCTGGCGGTGCTGGTCCGGCTGCGCTCGGCGGACGTCCTGACCCCTGCCACCTCGGCGGCGGGGCGGCTGCGGGAACGGGCCCGCGGTGCGGCGGGAGCCGCTGCGGCGGCGGACGTCGCGGCCGGTGTCTCCGCCCCGCGCACCGGGCTCGCGGAGCTGGCGGACGCCTGGTGGGAGGCGTCGGCGGCGGCCCGGGCGGCGCTCGCCGAGACCCGGTTCGGGCCGGTCGCCGAGTGGGGGGCCATCGGCCCGTTCCGCCTGCTGGCCGCGCTGCCCCCGCGGGCCGCGCACGACCCCGCCGTACGGGCGCTGCTCTCCCCCGCCCACCGTGAGCTGGCCCGTACCGCCGAGGTGTACCTGGACTGCGCGGGCCAGGCCGGCCGCACCGCCGCCGCGCTGGGCATCCACCGGCAGACGCTGTACTACCGCCTCTCCCGCGTCGAGCGGCTCACGGGCCTGGACCTGGACGACGGCGAGGACCGGCTGCTGCTGCACATGGCGTTGAAGGCCGCCCGGCTGTGAGCGCGCTCAGCTCTTCCGGAAGCCCTCGACGGCCCGGCGCAGCCCCTCGGTGAGCCGGTCGGCCTCGGGGGCGTACTGCGGGCCGAAGGACCACTGGACCATCAGTCCCATCAGCAGGGTGACGTAGAAACTGCCGAGCGTGTCGACGGTCTCCTCCGGGACGTCCTCCTCCCGGCCGCCCATGAAGAGCGTCACGAGGCCGCGCGCGCCGTCCCGCTGGGCGCGCGCGAGGTGGTCCCGCACCTCGGGGAGCGAGTCCCCGAGGGCCACGATCTCCATGCTGAGCCGCCACAACGAGCCCGGGTCGCGCATCGTGCCGATGATGTTCGCGTACACCGCCGTGAACCGTTCCGGCGAGCCGGGTTCACCGGGCAGGTCGGCCTCGGCGCCGCCCCCCTCGAAGGCGTCGGACATCGCCTCCACCAGCTCCACGTAGGCCTGGGCGAGCAGCGCGTCCTTCGACCCGTAGTGGTAGCCGATCGACGCCAGGTTGGTGCCCGACTCCTTGACGATGTCCCGCGCGGTCGTCCGCGCGAACCCCTTCCGCAGCAGGCAGCGCTTGGCGCCTTCCAGCAGGTCTTCGCGGTGTCCCATGACGTCACCCTACTCCCGCCCCATACAACCGTCCCATACGCATGTCTCATACAGATGTCCCACACGGGCGTCCCATACAACAGTCTCATACAAGCGTCATAGACAAACGTATAGGACGTGCGTACAGTCACCGGCATGACAACCGAACCGACGGTCACCTCCCCGACCGCACGCGCCGGACGCCGCGAGTGGACGGCCCTGTGCGTGCTGATGCTCCCGCTGCTGCTGGTCTCCATGGACGTGTCGGTCCTGTACTTCGCCATCCCGGCGATCAACGCCGACCTGACGCCGAGCGGCACCCAGCAGCTGTGGATCTTCGACGTCTACGCCTTCGCCGTGGCCGGCCTGCTGATCACCATGGGCTCGGTCGGCGACCGCATCGGCCGGCGCAGGCTGCTGCTGATCGGTGCCGTCGCCTTCGGTGCCGCCTCGCTGGCCGCGGCGTACGCGAGCAGCGCCGAGATGCTCATCGCGGCCCGCGCGCTGCTCGGCATCGGCGGCGCCACGCTGATGCCCTCGACGCTGGCCCTGGTCCGCTCCCTCTTCACCGACTCCGCCCAGCGTGCGCAGGCCATCGCGATCTGGTCCGGCGTGATGACGGCCGGCGTGGCGCTCGGCTCGGTGCTGAGCGGAGTGCTGGTGGAGTTCTTCTGGTGGGGCTCGGTCTTCCTGGTGAACCTGCCGGCGATGGTCCTGCTCCTGGTCCTGGGCCCGCTCCTGCTGCCCGAGTCGAAGGACCCGGCGCCGGGCCGCTTCGACCGGGTGAGCGTCCCGCTGTCGATGGCCGCGGTGCTGCCGGTCGTCTACGGCCTCAAGGAGATCTCGTCCGAGGGCTGGAACGTCCGCTACGTCATGGCGGTCACCGTGGGCCTGCTGTTCGCGGCCCTGTTCGTGCACCGGCAGCGGACCGCCGCCTCGCCGATGGTCTCCCCCGACCTCTTCCGCAGGCGCGGTTTCGCCCCCGCCGTCGTCCTCAACCTCGTCACGATGTTCGCGATGATGGGCTCGGCGTTCTTCACCACGCAGTACCTCCAGTCGGTCCTGGACAAGAGCGCGCTGGAGGCCGCCCTGTGGGCGCTGCTGCCCTCGGTGCCGATCGGCCTCGCCGCCCCGCTCGCCGCGTACCTGGTGCGCAGGGGCGTCGACCGCGCCCACGTGGTGGCCGCGGGCTTCACCGTCGCCGCCTGCGGCTACGCGCTGCTGACGCTGGTGGACACGGACGCGCTGACGCCGGCGCTGGTGGCCTGCGGTGTCCTCGCCTCGGGCGTCACCATGGTGATGTCCCAGATCATGGACCTGGCGCTGAGCGCCGCCCCGGTGGAACGGGCGGGCTCCGCGTCCTCGCTGATGGAGACCGGCACGGAGTTCGGCGGGGCGCTCGGGATGGCGGTGCTCGGTTCCATCGGTACGGCGGTCTACCGGCAGGAGATGCCGGACTCGGCTCCGGCGGTGGCGCACGAGACGCTGGGCGGCGCGCTGGCCGTCGCCGAACAGATGCCGGGGCGCGCGGGAGACGCACTGGCCACGGCGGCGCGGGAGGCGTTCACCAGCGGTATGCACGCGGCGGCGGTCGCGGGCGCGGTGGTGCTGGCGGCCGCCGCGGTGCTGGCGTCGGTGACACTGCGGAAGGTCCGGGTGTGCGAGGAGACGTGCACGGAGAACGCCGGACGGGCTGACCGGTTCAGCCCGTCCGGCATGTGAGGACGGCCCGTTCAGGGTGAACGGGGGCTCGGGGGGTGAAGCCCCCGGATCACGTCAGATCAGGTTCACCGACCGGGCCGAGGCCGCGCCGATCTCCGAGGCGACCTCGGTCAGCACCCCGGCGGGCACCGTGTCGTCGACGGTCAGCACCGCGAGGGCCTCGCCGCCGACCGTCGCACGGGCGACCTGCATACCGGCGATGTTGAGGCCGGCCTCGCCGATGATGCGGCCGACGGTGCCGACGACGCCCGGACGGTCCTCGTAGCGCAGCACCACCATGTGGTCGGCGAGGGCGAGGTCGACGTCGTACTCGCCGATGGCGACGATCTTCTGCACGTGCTTCGGGCCGGCCAGCGTGCCGGAGACCGAGACCTCCTGGCCGTCGGCGAGGGTGCCGCGCACGGTGACGACGTTGCGGTGCTCCGGGGACTCGGAGCTGGTGGTCAGCCGGACCTCGACGCCGCGCTCCTGGGCGAACAGCGGGGCGTTGACGTAGGAGACGGTCTCGTCGACGACGTCCTCGAAGACGCCCTTGAGGGCGGACAGCTCCAGCACCTTCACGTCGTGCTGGGTGATCTCGCCGTAGACCTCGACGTCGAGGCGGACGGCGACCTCGCCGGCGAGCGCGGTGAAGATGCGGCCGAGGCGCTCGGCGAGCGGCAGACCCGGCTTGACGTCCTCGGCGATGACACCGCCCTGGACGTTCACCGCGTCGGGGACCAGCTCACCGGCGAGGGCCAGGCGGACGGACCTGGCGACGGCGATGCCGGCCTTCTCCTGGGCCTCGTCGGTGGAGGCGCCGAGGTGCGGGGTGCAGACGACCTGGTCGAACTCGAACAGCGGCGAGTCGGTGCAGGGCTCCTTGGCGTACACGTCCAGACCGGCGCCGGCGACGCGGCCTTCCTTGAGCGCCGAGTACAGCGCCTCCTCGTCGACGATGCCGCCGCGCGCGGCGTTGACGATGCGGACGCTCGGCTTGACCTTGCGCAGCGCCTCGTCGCCGATCAGGCCGAGGGTCTCGGGGGTCTTGGGCAGGTGGACGGTGATGAAGTCGGAGACCTCGAGCAGCTCGTCCAGCGACAGGACCTTGACGCCCATCTGCGCGGCGCGCGCGGGCTGCACGTAGGGGTCGTAGGCGACGACCTTCATGCCGAAGGCCGACATGCGCTGGGCGACCAGGGCGCCGATGCGGCCGAGGCCGACGACGCCGAGGGTCTTCTCGGCGAGCTCGACGCCGGTGTACTTGCTGCGCTTCCACTCGCCGTTCTTCAGCGCGGCGTTGGCCTGCGGGATGTTGCGGGCGGTGGCGAGGATCAGGCCGCAGGCCAGCTCGGCGGCGGTCACGATGTTGGAGGTCGGGGCGTTGACCACCATCACGCCGGCCTTGGTGGCGGCGGAGACGTCCACGTTGTCCAGGCCGACACCGGCGCGGGCGACGACCTTCAGCTTCTTCGCGGCGGCGATGGCCTCGGCGTCCACCTTGGTGGCGGAGCGGACCAGGATCGCGTCCACGTCGGCGATGGCGGGGAGCAGTTCGGCCCGGTCCGCACCGTTGCAGTGGCGGATCTCGAAGTCGGGGCCGAGCGCGTCCACGGTCGCGGGCGACAGCTCTTCGGCGATGAGTACGACGGGTTTCGAGCTCACGTGAGTCCTCACAAGTCCAATGCGGACGGCCGTCCCGACGGCCGCAGGCGGTGGAGGGTAGTGACGCCGGGCGGCGCGGGGGCGTGCCTGCACTTCTCCGGAGTCGCTAGGCCGCGTGGAAGACGCACGACGCTGTGAGCCTGACGCGTATGTGTTCAGCAGTGTAGTGGTGTGCCGGGCGTCGTCCTGCGCCTGTACGGAAGGATCACCCGTCCGTGGGTGGACGGGGTGGACAACGCCGTCCACCCGGCGCCGCCCTGATCCGCCGAAGGGCCGGGGCGGTCACCGCCCCGGCCCCCGGCGACGAGGCTTACGCCTCCTCGTCGACCCAGCTCATGAGCTTGCGCAGCTCCTTGCCGGTGGTCTCCAGCAGGTGCTCGGAGTCCTGCTGCTTGTACTCGTTGTACTTCTTCAGACCGCCGTGGTACTCGTCCATCCAGTTCTTGGCGAAGGTGCCGTCCTGGATCTCGGCGAGGACCTTCTTCATCTCGGCCTTGGTGGCGTCGGTGATGATCCGCGGGCCGGTGACGTAGTCGCCCCACTCGGCGGTCTCGGAGATCGACCAGCGCATCTTCTCCAGGCCGCCCTCGTACATGAGGTCCACGATCAGCTTCAGCTCGTGCAGGCACTCGAAGTAGGCGATCTCCGGCTGGTAGCCGGCCTCGGTCAGGGTCTCGAAGCCCGCCTTGACCAGCGCCGCGGTGCCACCGCACAGGACGGCCTGCTCGCCGAAGAGGTCGGTCTCGGTCTCCTCGGTGAAGGTCGTCTTGATGACGCCGGCGCGGGTGCCGCCGATGCCCTTCGCGTACGACAGGGCCAGCGCGAAGGCGTTGCCGGTCGCGTCCTGCTCGACGGCGGCGATGCAGGGGACGCCGCGGCCCTCCTCGTACTGACGGCGCACCAGGTGGCCCGGGCCCTTGGGGGCGACCATGCAGACGTCCACGCCGGCCGGGGGCTTGATGAAGCCGTAGCGGATGTTCAGGCCGTGGCCGAAGAACAGGGCGTCGCCGTCCTTCAGGTTGTCCTTGATGTGCTTCTCGTAGACCTCGGCCTGGATGGGGTCCGGGACCAGGATCATGATGACGTCGGCCTCGGCGGCGGCCTCGGACGGGCTCACCACGCGCAGGCCCTGCTCCTCGGCCTTGGCCTTGGACTTGGATCCCTCGTGCAGACCGACGCGCACGTCGACGCCGGAGTCGCGCAGCGACAGGGCGTGGGCGTGGCCCTGGCTGCCGTACCCGATGACCGCGACCTTGCGGCCCTGGATGATGGACAGGTCGGCGTCGGCGTCGTAGAACAGCTCGGCCACTGGGTTCTCTCCTTGTGTGCAGGTGTTGCGTCCCACCGTATGCCGGTGGGGGGAAGGGAAGTTTCGGGGTCTCGGAATGCGGGCGGCCGGTGGTGTGCGCGACCGCCCGTCTCCGTCGTTACGCGGACCGGTCGAGCGCGCGCAGCGAGCGGTCGGTGATCGAACGGCCCCCGCGGCCGATCGCGATCGTCCCGGACTGGACGAGTTCCTTGATGCCGTACGGTTCCAGCATCTTGAGCATGGCGGACAGCTTGTCGCTGCTGCCGGTGGCCTCGATGGTGACGGCGTCCGGGGAGACGTCGACGGTCTTGGCGCGGAAGAGCTGGACGATCTCGACGATCTGGGAGCGCGTCTCGTTGTCGGAGCGCACCTTCACCAGGACGAGTTCGCGCTGCACGGCCTGGCCGGGGTCCAGCTCGACGATCTTGAGCACGTTGACGAGCTTGTTGAGCTGCTTGGTCACCTGCTCGAGGGGGAACTCCTCGACGCTCACCACGATGGTGATGCGGGAGATGTCGGGGTGCTCGGTGACGCCGACGGCGAGCGAGTCGATGTTGAAGCCGCGGCGGGAGAACAGGGCGGCGATCCGGGCGAGGATGCCGGGCGTGTTCTCCACCAGGACGGAGAGCGTGTGCTTGGACATGTTCTGCTTCCTCTGCTGGTCCTGACGGCTCTCAGTCGTCTTCGCCGTCGCCGAAGTCGGGGCGGACGTCCCGGGCGGCCATGATCTCGTCGTTGGATGTGCCGGCGGCGACCATCGGCCAGACCATCGCGTCCTCGTGGACGATGAAGTCGACGACGACGGGGCGGTCGTTGACGGCGTTGGCCTCCTCGATGACCTTGTCGAGGTCGGCGGGGTCCTCGCAGCGGATGGCGTAGCAGCCCATGGCCTCCGACAGCTTCACGAAGTCGGGGACGCGGGTGCCGCGGGCGTCCGGGTCGATGTTGTCCGGGCCGGAGTGCAGCACGGTGTTGGAGTACCGCTGGTTGTAGAACAGGGTCTGCCACTGGCGGACCATCCCGAGGGCGCCGTTGTTGATGACGGCGACCTTGATCGGGATGTTGTTCAGGGCGCAGGTGGTGAGCTCCTGGTTGGTCATCTGGAAGCAGCCGTCGCCGTCGATCGCCCAGACGGTGCGGTCGGGGGCGCCGGCCTTGGCGCCCATGGCGGCGGGGACGGCGTAGCCCATGGTCCCGGCGCCGCCGGAGTTCAGCCAGGTGGCGGGCTTGTCGTACTGGATGAAGTGCGCGGCCCACATCTGGTGCTGGCCGACGCCGGCGGCGAAGATCGTGCCCTCGGGGGCGAGCTGTCCGATGCGCTCGATGACCGCCTGCGGGGACAGGGAGCCGTCCTCGGGCTGGTCGTAGCCGAGGGGGTAGGTGTCGCGCCAGCGGCTGAGGTCCTTCCACCAGGCGCTGTAGTCGCCCTTGTTGCCCTCGGCGTGCTCCTTCTGGACGGCCTGGACGAGGTCGGCGATGACCTCGCGGGCGTCACCGACGATCGGCACGTCGGCCTCGCGGTTCTTGCCGATCTCCGCCGGGTCGATGTCGGCGTGGACGATCTTGGCGTACGGGGCGAAGCTGTCCAGCTTGCCGGTGACGCGGTCGTCGAAGCGGGCGCCGAGGGCGACGATCAGGTCGGCCTTCTGCAGCGCGGTGACGGCGGTGACCGCACCGTGCATGCCCGGCATCCCCACGTGCAGCGGGTGGCTGTCGGGGAACGCGCCGAGCGCCATCAGGGTGGTGGTGACGGGCGCTCCGGTGAGTTCGGCGAGGACCTTCAGCTCGGCGGTGGCCCGCGCCTTGAGGACGCCGCCGCCGACGTAGAGCACCGGGCGCTTGGCGGCGGTGATGAGCTTGGCGGCCTCGCGGATCTGCTTGGCGTGCGGCTTGGTGACGGGGCGGTAGCCGGGCAGGTCCGTGGCCGGCGGCCAGGAGAAGACCGTCTGCGCCTGCAGCACGTCCTTCGGGATGTCGACGAGGACCGGGCCGGGGCGGCCGGTGGAGGCGATGTGGAACGCCTCCGCGATCGTCTTCGGGATGTCCTCGGCCCGGGTGACCAGGAAGCTGTGCTTGGTGATCGGCATCGTGATGCCGACGATGTCCGCCTCCTGGAAGGCGTCCGTGCCGATCGCCTTGGTGACGACCTGGCCGGTGATCGCGACCAGCGGCACCGAGTCCATGTTCGCGTCGGCGATCGGTGTCACCAGGTTGGTGGCGCCGGGGCCCGAGGTCGCCATGCAGACGCCGACCTTGCCGGTGGCCTGGGCGTAACCGGTGGCCGCGTGGCCGGCGCCCTGCTCGTGACGGACGAGCACGTGGCGCACCCGGCTGGAGTCCATCATCGGGTCGTACGCGGGAAGGATCGTGCCCCCGGGAATGCCGAATACGGTGTCGACCCCGACCTCCTCAAGCGAGCGGATGAGGGACTTCGCGCCCGTGACGTGCTCGGGGGCGGACTGTCCTCCGGATCGGGGCCGCGGCTGCGGGTGAGGGGCCCCGGTGGCCTGCTCGGTCATCGGCATTCTCTTCTCGATGCTGAGGGTTTTTGCGAGGATTGGGCGATCTGCGGCTGTTGCTCGGCAGGTGCCTGTGCAACAAAAAACCCCTCGTGCCATAAGGCAAGCGAGGGGAGCGCGCCGGGTGTGGATCGCTGGGAGTCCGGGTCGGTCCGGACGTCACCAAGCTTCAGCCGACGCGCTGTCCAAGTACGAGAATTCGGGTGCGCATGGCACTGACCCTCTCCCCGGCACGCACTCACTGTCAAGTGGGTGGGACGGGAGTCTCATTATGTGAGCGCAGAGCCGTGCCGCGGCCCAGGACGGCCGGCAGTCCGGTGGTGACGCCGCCGATGACGCCGCTGGTGGGGGCGTTGCCGGTGCCCACGCCGGCGCTGCCGGTGTACATCCCCGTGGTCACCCCCGCGCCGCCGGCGAACACCGGTTCGGCCGGTCCGTGCGGTACCGGATAGTGGCCGATGCCGAGGGATCTGCGCAGCCGGTGCTCGTCCAGCGGGCCGGAGAAGGCCATGCCCTGCCCGTGCGTGCAGCCCATCGCGCGCAGGGCGACGATCTGCTCGGGCAGGTCCACGCCTTCGGCCACGGACGTGAGCCCGAGGTCGGTCGCGATGCGCAGCAGCCCGCTGGTGATCTTGTGCAGCCGCGCGGACTCCACCACCCCCTCGACCAGGCTCCGGTCGAGCTTGAGGACGTCGACGGGGAGCCGTCTGAGGGCGGTGATCGCCGCGTGGCCGCTGCCGAAGCCGTCGAGGGTGATCCGGACGCCGACCCGTCTGAGGGCGTTCAGCCGCCGCTCCAGCTCGTCCAGGCCGGTCCGGGGGTCGATGTCGGACAGCTCGATCACCAGGGACCCCGGCGGCAGTCCGTGCCGGGTCAGCAGGGCCTCCACGGAGCCCAGCGGCATGGAGCGGTCGAGGAGCCGACGGGCGCCGATCCGCACCGCGACGGGCACCGACAGGCCGGCCGCCGCCCGCTGGACGGCGTGCTCGACGGCCTCCCGGAGCACCCAGCGGTCCAGCTCGGCGGTCTTGTCGCCGTCCTCGGCCACCCGCAGGAACTCGGCGGGGGTGAACAGCACTCCCTGGGACGAGCGCCAGCGCGCCTGGGCGCAGACCGAGGTGATCCGGCCGTCGGTGAGGGAGACCACCGGCTGGTGCAGCAGGGCGAACTCGCCGTCGTGCAGCGCGGCCCGCAGCCGCCCGGCCAGCTCGGCCTTGCGGACGACGTCCTGCTGCATCTGCGGCCGGTACAGCTCGACGCGTCCCTTGCCGCCGGCCTTGGCGCGGTACATCGCGAGGTCGGCGTTGCGCAGCAGCTCTCCCGCGCCGAGCCCCGGTTCGGCGAAGGCCACGCCGATGGAGGCGTTGACGCGGACGTCGTTGCCGTCGATGAGGTAGGGCTGCGAGAGGGTGGTCCTGAGGCGGTCGGCGAGCTCCAGGATGTGCCTCTCGCGGGCGGCCCGGTCCCGCGTGCCGTCCCCGGCGATCAGGGCCGCGAACTCGTCGCCGCCGAGCCGGGCGGCGGTGTCGCCCTTGCGGACGGCGTCGTGGAGTCTGCGGGCGGCCTGGACGAGGAGTTCGTCCCCGGCCTGGTGGCCGATGGTGTCGTTGACGGCCTTGAAGCCGTCGAGGTCGATGAAGAGCACCGCCGTGCCGCGCAGGGCGGCGCCCCGGTCCGAGGCGCGGCGGCCGGACAGGGCCTGCTGGACGCGCCGGGTGAACAGGGCGCGGTTGGGCAGGTCGGTGAGCGGGTCGTGCTCGGCGTTGTGCTGGAGCTGTGCCTGCAGGCGCACGCGCTCGGTGACGTCCCGGCTGTTGAAGATGAGGCCGCCGTGGTGGCGGTTGACGGTGGACTCGACGTTGAGCCAGCCGCCGTCGCCGGAGCGGAAGCGGCACTCGATGCGCGTGGTGGGTTCCTCGACGGGGTTCGCGGCGAGGAAGCGGCGCACCTCGTGGACGACGCAGCCGAGGTCCTCCGGGTGGATGAGGGCGGCCAGCTCGCTGCCCTCGAGTTCCTCCGCCGGACGGCCGTAGACCCCGGCGGCGGCCGGGGAGACGTAGCGGAGGATGCCGTTGGGCGCGGCGATCATGATGACGTCGCTGGAACCCTGCACGAGGGAGCGGAAGTGGTTCTCCTTCTGGGCCAGTTCCTGGGTGAGGGTGATGTTGTCGAGCAGCATGATGCCCTGGCGGGCGACGAGGGCGAGAACCACCGTGCCGCAGGTCAGGAGCACGACACGGTCGACGCTGCGGCCGTTGAGGACGTTGTAGAGGATGCTCAGGGTGCAGACGGCGGCGGCGAGGTAGGGCGTGAGCGCGGCCAGCGAGCCGGCGATCGGCCGGGCGGCCGGGTAGCGGATGAGCTCGTGGCCCCGTGCCGTCCCCGTCTCCGGCGTGAGCGCCGGGCCGTGGACCCCGCCGCGTCGGCCGGGCACGTGCTCGTGGCCCCCGTGCGTGTGTCCGTCGGGTGCGGCTGGGCCACCGGGTCTGCCGTGGCCGTCAGGGCCGCCGGAGTGGTCCGGGTCCTGTGCCTGCCCGGGGCGGGAGGCGGCCCAGGGGGCGTAGGCGAGCAGCAGCGAACCCGCGAACCAGCCGGCGTCGAGCAACTGGCCGGAGCGGTAGCTGTGCTGCATCAGCGGCGAGGTGAACAGGGCGTCGCACATCACGGTCAGGGCGAGCGCCCCGATGACGGTGTTGACCGTGGTCCTTCCCCTGGGCGAGCGTCTGAAGTGCAGCGCGAGCACCATGCTGACCAGGGCGATGTCGAGCAGGGGGTACGCCACCGAGAGCGCGGCGTGCGCGACGCTGGAGCCGCCCTCGGCCTTGGCCGCCTGGGCGAGGGCCAGGCTCCAGGCCAGGGTCAGCAGCGAGCCGCCGATCAGCCAGGCGTCCAGCCCGAGGCAGATCCAGCCGGCCTTCGTCGCCGGCCGCTTGGCCAGCACGAGCAGCCCCACGATGGCGGGCGGCGCGAAGCACAGGAAGAACAGGTCGGCATAACTGGGGCTCGGCACCGACTGCCGCAGGACGACCTCGTACCATCCCCAGACCAGATTGCCCAGGGCGGCCATCGCCGAGGAGAGGGCGAACAGCAGCCAGGCGGGGCGGTAACGGACCCGGGGGCCGCGGGCGTAGAGGAAGCAGGAGACCGCGGCGGCGCAGGCGCCGGCGCTCAGTCCGAAGTCGCCCATGATCTTGGCGACGTACTCGGAGCCCCAGCCGAACGCGGCACCGACGGCGTATGCCGCGCAGATCAGGGCGAGGACGAGCTGGCGGACCAGGGCCGGCCGGCCCGCGGCGGCCGTCGGCCGGGCCGACGGCGGGCCGGGCTCGGGCCGCGTCCGCGGCCCTTTGTCCAGCGTGGGTGCGGGAGAGGGCGGACTCACCGGGACCTCCCGGTCCGGGCCGCCCCCGCGTCCCGCAGTCCCCGGTGCGCCGGGTGGGCCTGCCTCCTGCGGCCGCCGGGGCAGCGCCGGTGACGGCCGGAGCGGCCGTGAGGGCCACCGTGGTGGTCGTGGTGACCGTGCCGGTCCCGTCCGCGCGCGGCCTTGCGCCAGGGCCGGCGGCTCCGCCGCGTCGGGTCGTTCGTCCATAGGCCGTGCATCGCCCGTCGCCCCCCTCACAGTCTGAGTCGTCCATCCCCGGCGCCGAACGGTCCCCGGCGCGTCCCCTGTCGGACGATACACCAGTCTCGTCACTCAGGGACATAGCTTCTCTACTCTCCGTAACTAGCAGGGAGTATGCGGGTACCCACCGCTTCCGGGGAGTCGCGCACGGTGCCCGGGGCGGGTCACCCGCCCGTCGTCAGGATCACGTTGCGCAGCGGTTCCCGGTTCACGAACCGGGTCAACTGGTCCGCCAGCAACCGCTCGGCGCGTGGCCGGAACGCGGACGTCGGCCCGCCGGCGTGCGGGCTGACGAGTACTCCGGGAGCCTGCCACAGGGGGTGGCCCGGCGGCAGCGGTTCGGGGTCGGTGACGTCGAGCGCGGCGGTGATGCGCCCGCTCTCCAGCTCGGCGAGCAGCGCCTTGGTGTCGACGACGGGGCCGCGCGCCACGTTGACGAGCAGGGCCCCGTCCTTCATCCGGGCCAGGAAGTCCGCGTTCACCAGGCCACGGGTCGCCTCGGTGAGCGGCGTGGAGAGGATGACGACGTCCGACTCGGGCAGCAGGGCGGGCAGTTCGGTGAGCGGGTGCACCGGACCGCGCGCCGTGGTGCGCGCGGAGCGCGCGACGCGCGCCACCCGCGCGACCTCGAACGGCACGAGCCGGTCCTCGATCGCGGCGCCGATCGAGCCGTAGCCGACGATGAGCACGTTCCGGTCGGCGAGCGCGGGCCGGAAACCGCCGAGCCACTCGCCCCGGTCCTGCGCCCGCACGAAGTCGGGCACCCCGCGCAGCGACGCCAGGATCAGCGCGAGGGTCAGCTCCGCCGTGCTGGCCTCGTGCACGCCGCGCGCGTTGCACAGCCGCACGCCGTCGGGCAGGTGCCGGAGGCCGGGTTCGACGTGGTCGATGCCGGCGGACAGCGTCTGGACGACCTGGACGGAGCGCATGTGCGGCAGCGGGCGTACGCCGACCCCGCTGGGCTTCATGTAGGGGACGACGTAGAACGCGCAGTCGGCCGGGTCTGCGGGGAAGTCCTCCTCGCCGTTCCAGCAGCGGTAGACGGGCCCCTCGGGAAGGCCCTCGATCTCGTCCGGCGGGATGGGCAGCCACACGTCAGGAGTCATGTCCAGGAGGCTATGTCAGGGCCCTCGGACGGCAGAGGTTAGGTTGGGTGATCCGACGAGGGAGGGTCACGACCAGGTGGAGCGCAGGACGATCGGCGCGACGGCACTCGCGGTGGGGGCCGTCGGCCTGGGGTGCATGCCGATGAACTGGGCGTACAGCGCCTCGCGGCAGCGGGGCGAGGAGTCGGTCAGGGCGGTGCACCGGGCCCTGGACCTGGGCGTCTCCCTGCTGGACACGGCGGACATGTACGGCCCGTTCACCAACGAGCTGCTGCTCGGGCGGGTGTTGAAGGAGCGGCGGTCCGACGCCTTCGTGTCGACGAAGGTCGGGCTGCTGGTGGGCGATCAGCACATCGTGGCCAACGGCCGCCCCGGCTATGTGCGGCGGGCCTGCGACGCCTCGCTGCGCCGGCTGCAGACGGACGTCATCGACCTCTACCAGTTGCACCGCGCCGACCCGGAGGTTCCCGTCGAGGAGACGTGGGGCGCGATGGCGGAGCTGGTGCGGGCGGGGAAGGTGCGGGCCCTGGGGCTGTGCGCGATCGACGCGCGGTCGGCCCGGCGGCCGGGGACGCGGCTGTACGACGCGACGATCCGGCAGCTGGAGCGGGTGCAGCAGATCTTCCCGGTGAGCGCGGTGCAGGCCGAGCTGTCGGTGTGGTCGCCCCAGGCGCTGCGGACGCTGCTGCCGTGGTGCGTGACGCGCGGGGTCGGTTTCCTCGCCGCGATGCCGCTGGGCAACGGCTTCCTGACCGGCACGCTGACGCCCGGACAGGGCTTCGAGCCGGACGACCTGCGTGCCCGGCACCCCCGTTTCACCGCCGAGATGATGGCCGCCAACCAGCCGATCGTGGCCGGGCTGCGCCGGATCGCTGCCCGGCACGGCGACGACGTCACTCCGGCGCAGGTGGCGCTGGCCTGGGTGCTGGCGCAGGGGCCGCACGTGGTGCCCGTGCCCGGCACCAAGCGGGAGCGCTGGGTGACGCAGAACGCGGGGGCGGCGGCGCTGCGGCTGACCGAGCGGGATCTGGCGGAGGTGCGGGAGCTGCCGGCGGCGCAGGGATCGTGGGACTGAGACGGTTTCCCGGTTCGGGATTCGGTGACCGGGAACCTGGGGAGGCCCGGCGGAGTATGACAGGGAGAACCCGCCGCGTCGAAGGGACCATGATCGTGCGACGTCGTTCCGTGACGGCCGTGCTGGCCGCCGCTCTCCTACTGACGGCCGGCTGTTCCGGGGACGGTGAGCCGTCGGGCGCGGACCGGAGCGCCTCCGCGGGTCCCACGACGGCGGGGGCGTCGCCCTCGGGTACGGCCGCCGGACAGGCACCGCCGGCGAAGGGCTCGGTGAAGGTGCTCCGCACCGTCGCCACGGGCCTGAAGAGCCCGTGGGGCCTGGCCCCGCTGCCGGACGGCGGCCTGCTGGTCTCCTCGCGCGACGAGGCCACGATCACCCGGGTCGACGAGAGGACCGGCCGGACGACGGAGCTCGGCGAGGTGCCCGGGGTGTCGCCGGCCGGGGAGGGCGGCCTCCTGGGCATCGCCCTCTCCCCCGACTACGCGTCGGACCACATGGTCTACGCGTACTTCACCTCGGCCTCCGACAACCGCATCGTCCGCATGCGGTACGACGCGAAGAAGCCGCCGGGCCGGCAACTGGGCGCCCCGGACACGGTGTTCAAGGGCATCCCGAAGGGCTTCACCCACAACGGCGGCCGGATCGCCTTCGGGCCGGACGGGATGCTGTACGCGGGCACGGGCGAGAGCGGTGAGCCGGGCCTGTCGCAGCGGAAGGACTCGCTCGGCGGCAAGATCCTGCGCATGACACCGGACGGTGAGCCGGCCCCCGGCAACCCGTTCCCCCGCTCCCCCGTGTACTCGTACGGGCACCGCAATGTGCAGGGGCTGGCCTGGGACGGCGAGCAGCGGCTGTTCGCCTCGGAGTTCGGGCAGAAGACCTGGGACGAGCTGAACGCGATCGCGCCGGGTGTCAACTACGGCTGGCCCGAGGCGGAGGGCGAATCCGGTGACTCCGCCTTCCACGATCCGCTCGCCCAGTGGAGCACCGACGAGGCCTCCCCCAGCGGCATCGCCCACGCCGGGGGCAGTGTCTGGATGGCGGGCCTGCGCGGCGAACGGCTGTGGCGCGTCCCGCTGAAGGGCACGCGGGCGGCGGCCGAACCACAGGCGTTCCTGGAGGGCGAGTACGGCCGGCTGCGCACGGTGGCCGCGGCGGGCGACGACCGGCTGTGGCTGGTGACGAGCAACACGGACGGCCGGGGCGAGGCGAAGGACGGGGACGACCGGATCCTGGAGCTGGAGGTGCGCTAAGGGGTGACCCCGGTGCCCTCCGCCTCGTCCGGGGCGTCCGGGGAATCGTCCTCCGCGGGCCTGGGGTGCGGCAGGTGGACGACGACCTTGCCCGAGCCGAGGTCTATCGGGCCGCGGCCCGGGTCGCCGTCGCCCACGTCCACCCGGGTCAGCTCCAGCCTGTTCCGTTCCTCGCGGGTGTGCTTGCGGCCGGGCGAGAAAAGCTCCTCGAAAGTGTGGAACACGCGGCCTCCTCGGTCGGCGTGCCTGCCAGGGTAGGCCTCAGCCGGCCGAACGGGACAGGGGCTTTCCGGTCGGGAACAGGCCCAGCCGGTGGGCCAGTGCCGCCGCCTCGCCGCGGCCCGAGACGCCGAGCTTGGCCAGGATGTTGGAGACGTGGACGCTGGCGGTCTTCGGCGAGATGAACAGCTCCTCGGCTATCCGGCGGTTGGTATGGCCCTCGGAGACCAGACGCAGCACGTCGCGTTCGCGGCTGGTGAGGCCGAGGGCCTCGGCCGGGTCGGCGGGAGCCGCGGCCGGGGCGGCGGTGTGACCGAGCGGGAGCCGGGCGCGCCGGGCGAGCAGGGCGACGGCGTCGCCGAGCGGCCGGGCGCCGAGGTGAGCGGCGACGGTGCCGGCCAGCCGGAGCAGTTCCGTGGCGCGGGCCCGCTCGTCCTCGCCGCCGATCTCCAGCAGGGCGCCGGCCAGCCGGTGGCGGACGCGGGCGAGGTCGTAGGGACGCTCCAGCGACTCGAACGCGGTGACCACCTCCGACCATGCCTGTACGGTGTCGCGCCCCTCGGCGCGGTCGAGTTCGGCGCGGACCCACCGCTCGTGGGCGTGCCAGACCGGGGCGCCCGTGGTGAGCGTCCTGGCGGTCTCGGCGAGGCGTCGCAGCACGGCGGCGCGGCCTTTCTCGGCGCCGTGCGGGCGGTGTGGGGCGGCCTCGGCCTCGGCGGCGGCCAGCAGCAGGGGCCAGCCGTAGCGCTGGGTGCCGGGCGGGAGGCCGGCCGTCAGGGCCTGGTCGAGTTCCGCCCGGGCGTCCGGGATGCGGCCCTCGGCGGCGGCGATGCCGATGGCGAGGGTGGCGAGCGGCAGCCGGTACTGCGGTACGAGGTCGACCGCGCCGTAGACGGAGCGGGCCTCGGCAAGCAGCCGGGCGGCCTCGGCCGTCCCGCCGCGGGCGAGGGCGACGACGGCACGCTTGAGGAGTGCGCCACCGCGGGGTGCGGCTCCCCGGCCGGGGGCCCCGGCGGTGCCCGCGGCCTCGATCGCCTCGTCCCAGCGGCCCAGGGAGATCAGGGAATCGGCGAGATTGCCCCACACCCAGGCCTCGGACTCCAGCAGGCCGGACCGCCGGGTGAGGTCGATGCCCTCGCGCAGGATGACGACCGCCTCCTCGGAGCGGCCGATGCCTTCCAGGACCGAGGGCAGGTTGACGTGGCTGCGGGCGACCACGACGGACTGTCCCTGGGCCACCGCCCGGTCTCTGACCCGGTGCATCTCGGCGAGTCCCGCGTCGATGTGACCCGCCTGGACCATCAGCCCGCCGAGAGTGAGCCGGGTGTTGAGTTCGATGTCGGAGGCGCCGACCATGCGCGCGTACTCCACGGCGCGCTCCGCGGCGGTCACCGCGTCGGGGCCCGGCTCGTGGAGCATCGCCCAGTTGGCGGCCATGGACAGCACCTCGGCGTGCACCTTGGACGGCGGCAGGCCGCGGACCAGTTCCTGGGCGATGCCGAGTTCCCGCCGGCCGTCGCCGCGGCCCTGGGACTGGACCAGCAAGGAGCGCTGCGCCCAGAACCACGCGGCGCGCTGCGGGTCCCGTCCGTTCGGCCCGGTGTCGGGGCGGGGTCCCTGCTCCTCCTCCAGCAGGCGCAGCGCCCGCTTGGTGATCTTCAGGGCGCGTTCGCGTTCCCCGCACAGCCGGCCGGCCACGGCGGCCTCGGCCATCAGGTCCAGATAGTGCAGGGGCGTGGTCTGCGGGTCGCAACCGCAGGGAGGGTAGACCTCGGTGTAGTCGACGGGGCGCAGGGTGGCGCGTATGTCGTCGGGGGCCGCGTCCCACAGCTCCATGGCCCTCTCCAGCAGCCGCAGTTGCTCGGAGTAGGCGTGGCGGCGGCGGGCCTCGACGGAGGCGTCCAGCACGGCGGGCAGCGCCTTGGCCGGGTCGTGGGCGTGGTACCAGTAGCTGGCCAGTCGCATCACGCGCTCGGTGGCGGGCACCAGCGTGGGATCGGCTTCCAGGGCCTCGGCGTAGCGGCGGTTGATGCGGGAGCGCTCACCGGGGAGCAGGTCGTCGGCGACGGCCTCGCGGACCAGGGAGTGCCGGAAGCGGTAGCCGTCGCCGTCGGGCGCCGGGAGCAGGAGGTTGGCGCCCACGGCGGCCCGCAGCGCCTCGATGAGGTCGTCCTCGGCGAGCCGGGCGACGGCGGCGAGCAGCCGGTGCTCGACGGTGGAACCGCCCTCGGCGACGATCCGGGCGACGCGCTGCGCGCTCTCCGGCAGGGCTTCGACACGGACCAGGAGCAGGTCGCGCAGGGAGTCGGTGAGGCCGGTGCGGCAGCCCTCGTGGGCGGCGACGGCGAGTTCCTCGACGAAGAAGGCGTTGCCGTCGGAGCGCTCGAAGATCTCGTCGACCTGGCGCGGGTCGGGTTCGTGGGCGAGGATGCCGGCGATCTGGCGGCCGGCCTCCTCACGGGTGAAGCGGCCGAGTTCGATGCGGCGGACGGTGCGCAGGCGGTCGAGTTCGGCGAGCAGCGGGCGCAGCGGGTGGCGGCGGTGGATGTCGTCGGAGCGGTAGGTGGCCAGGACGACGAGGCGGCCGGTGCGCAGGGTGCGGAAGAGGTAGGCGATCAGGTGGCGGGTGGAGGCGTCGGCCCAGTGCAGGTCCTCCAGGACGAGGACGACGGTGTGCCGGGCGGTGACGCGTTCCAGCAGGCGGGCGGTGAGTTCGAAGAGGCGGGCCACGCTCTCCTCGTCGTGCCTGCCGCCGCCGCTGCCGGTGCCCGGGGCGCTCTCGGCCAGTTCGGGCAGCAGCCGGGCCAGTTCCTCCTCCTGTCCGGCGGCGGCGTCGGCCAGTTCCCCGGGCAGTTCGCGGCGCAGGGCGCGCAGCGCGGTGGAGAAGGGGGCGAAGGGCAGTCCGTCGGCGCCGATCTCGACGCAGCCGCCGAGCGCGACGACGGCGCCCTTCCGGCGTGCGGCGGTGGCGAACTCCTCGACGAGGCGGGTCTTGCCGACGCCCGCCTCGCCGCCGAGCAGCAGTGCCTGCGGTTCTCCGCCGGCGGCACGGGCGAGGGCGTCGTCCAGCGTGTCGAGTTCGCCCGCGCGGCCGACGAACACGGGGCTCAGGGATCTGTTCTCCACGGAGGGGAGCATCGCACGCGGGTCCGACACCGGGGCACCGGTTTTCCGCGGGCGGGCGGTGGGCCGCACGACGGCGGGGAGAAAGGCCGCGCGGCCTCCCTCCCCGGTCCCGCCGTTCACGCGGCCCTGGCGAACCGGTTCCGGCGGAAGCGGAACCTATGGCTCTCCGCCGGAGCGGCGCCGGGGCGGGCTTCTCGGCGGGCGGCGCGGCGGACGCGGACAGCCTCGCGGGCCAGCCGTGCCTCGTCGGCCCGGCGGATCAGTTCGGCGGTGCGGAGCAGGTGGAGCTCGTACTCGTCCATGGTGTTCCCCTCGGTGGGAGTCGGTGTCGGTTCGCTCGCTGCGATGCCTTCACCTTCGTCTCCCAGGGGGGTCCGCCGCATCGGGTGGGTTCCGCATCTTCGGCGCCCGGAGGGGGCCTTAGACACGGGTGAGGGGCCTTAGGGCGTGCGCCGGGGGCGCGCCGATGCCCATAAGGCCCCTCAGGATGTGCGGGGACGTCAGCCCGCGGACGGTACGGCCAGCATGACGTCGGTGTACTTGAGCACGGCCAGGAGCAGGCCGATCACGCCCAGCGCGACGCCACCCCAGGAGACCGACCTGATCCACGCCGCCTGCGGCCCGCCGGGCGTGCCGAAGGCCGGCCGGACCAGCACCACGACGCCGACGACCAGTGCGAGCAGCGCGAAGACGCCGCCCCAGAGCGCGGTGGCCTGCCAGGCGTCGCCGTAGCCCTTCTCCAGCATGGTCTGGACGCTGGAGGACGAGGTCGTCTCCAGCTGTCCGAAGACCGACTCGCGGGCGGAGGCGACGGTGCCGACCCAGCTCCCCGTCAGCGACACGACGCCCAGCCCGGCGGAGACGACGGCACCGGCGCCCTGGCCGACACCGGACGGGGCTGCCTTCCCGGCCGCACCGGCGCCGGTGTCTGCGTCGGCGTCGGCGTCGGCGTCGGCGTCGGCGTCGGCGTCGGCGTCATCGGCGGCGGGGCCGTCCGCCGTGGTGTCACCGTCCGCGGCCGTGTCCTCGGTGGCCTCGTTGCCCGGCGTCCCGTCCGTCTCGTCCGTCTTGTCGCGGCCGGTCTTCGCGACGGTCTCGTCGGCTGTCTTCGTTCCCATGGTCCGCACCGTACGGGCGCTCTCTGAGAGGTCCCTTAACGGGCGTCGTGAGCGCCGCGCGCGCGGGCCGCGCGCCATTCGGGGGCCAGCACCGCCCACACCTCCGTGTCCTGGCGGACCCCCCGGTAGGGGAAGCTCTCGCGCAGGACGCCCTCCCGCGTCATGCCGAGCCGCCGGGCGGCGTTGACGCTGGGGGTGTTCGCGGAGGACGCGTGCCACTCCACGCGGTGCATGCCGCGCTCCTCGAAGGCCCAGTCGATCAGGACGCGGGCGCCGCGGGTGACCAGGCCCTTTCCCGTCCCGGCGGGCTCCAGCCAGCAGCCGATCTCGCAGACGCCGGTGGCGGCGTCGAATACCCGGAAGAGCAGTCCGCCGACGAGTTCGCCCTCCAGCCACAGGCCGTGCAGGAAGCCGCTGTCGGCGGCGCGCCGGTCGGCGTAGGACTGGAGCAGTTCGCGGGCGGAGGCGACGTCGGTGGCCTTGGTCCCGAAGGGGATGTGCCGGGTGATGAAGTCCCGGCCCCGGTCCAGATGGGCCAGGAACTCCTCGGCGTGCCAGGTCTCCAGGGGGCGCAGTTCGGCGCCGTCGTCACCCAGTGGTATCGCGTACATCCCGCTGCCGTACCTCCTCCGTGAGCACGTCCGCCACCTCGGCGTCCGTCGCCGCGGCCAGCCTCTCATGGGCGGCACGGGACTCGGGCGGCTCGATGCTGATGCGGGGCAGGATCCGGTCCAGGCCGCGCGGCAGCCACCAGTTGGCGCGGCCGAGCAGGTGCATCAGGGCGGGCACCAGGAGGGTGCGCAGGACGAAGGCGTCCAGGGCGACGGCGGCGGCGAGCGCGATGCCGAACATGGCGATCACCCGGTCGCCGCTGAGGACGAAGGCGAGGAAGACCGAGATCATGATGACCGCGGCGGAGTTGATCACCCGGCTGGTCTCGGCGAGGCCGACGCGGACGGCCCGGCGGTTGTCGCCGGTCTCCAGCCACTCCTCGTACATGCGGCTGACCAGGAAGACCTGGTAGTCCATGGAGAGCCCGAAGAGCACCGACACCATGATCACGGGGAGGAAGGGCTCGATCGGGCCGGCGCTGCCGAGTCCGAGGAGTTCGCTGCCCCAGCCCCACTGGAAGATCACGACGACGACGCCGAAGGAGGCTGCGACCGCGGCGACGTTCATCGCGGCGGCCTTGAGGGGTATGCCGACGGAGCGGAAGGCCAGCAGGAGCAGCAGGCAGCCCAGGCCGATGACGACGCCGACGAAGAGGGGCAGCTTGCCGACGATGACGTCGGCGAAGTCGTCGTACCCGGCCGTCACCCCGCCGACGTGCACGTCGAGCGCGGTGCCGGCCTCGGCCCGCGGCAGCACCTCGGTGCGCAGCCGCTCCACGAGGTCGCTGGTGTCCGGGGACTGCGGGGACGACTCGGGCACGACCGTGAGGTAGGCGGTGTCGCCGCCCGAGTTGTACGTCACCGGGGTCACCGAGGCGACGCCCTCGGTGGTGCGCAGGGAGGCGTCGAGGTTGTCCAGGGCGAGCCGGTCCTCGGCGCCGCCGACCTCGGTGACCAGGGTGAGGGGGCCGTTCACGCCGGGGCCGAAGCCCTCGGCGAGGAGGTCGTAGGCCTGGCGGGTGGTGCTGCCCTGGGGGTCGTTGCCCTGGTCGGAGGTGCCCAGGCGCAGTCCGAGGGTGGGCAGCGCGAGGACCGTGACGACGACGAGGGCGAGGGCGCCGAGCAGCTTGGGGTGCCGCTCGACGAAGGCCGACCAGCGTGCGGCGAACCCGGTGGGCAGTTCCGGCTCGGGCCCGTGTTCGGCGAGCCGGCGCCGCTCGCGCCGGCTCAGGGCGCGCGGGCCGATGTACGACAGCAGGGCCGGCAGCAGGGTCACGGAGGCGGCGACGGTGAGGACCACGGTGAGCGAGGCGGCGACGGCGACGCCGTTGAGGAAGCCGAGCCGGAGGATCAGCATGCCCAGCAGGGCGATGCACACGGTGGCCCCCGCGAAGACGACCGCGCGTCCGGTGGTCGCCACGGCGTTCTCGGCGGCCTCGGCGACGGTGAGCCCCCGTTTCAGGCCGCGCCGGTGCCGGGTGACGATGAACAGGGCGTAGTCGATGCCGACGCCCAGTCCGATGAGGGTGCCCAGCATGGGCGCGAAGTCGGCGACGGTCATGGCGTGGCCGAGCAGGGTGATGCCGGCGTAGGCGGTGCCGACGGAGACCAGCGCGGTGGCGATGGGCAGCAGGGCGGCGGCGAGGGAGCCGAAGGCGAGGAAGAGCACCACCGCGGCCACGGCCACACCGAGGGCCTCGGCGAGGTGTCCGCCCGGCGCCTCGGTGAGCGCGACGCCGCTGCCGCCGAGTTCCACCCGGAGTCCGTCGGTCCCGGCCGCCTTCGCGGTGTCGACCACGGCCCGCGCCTCGGCCGGGTCGAGGTCCTGGGCGGCTTCCGCGAAGGTGACGGTGGCGTACGCGGTGCGGCCGTCCTCGCTGATCAGCGGCGAGTCCGGGGCGTCGTACGGGCTGGTGACGGAGGCCACCCCGGGCAGTTCCGCGATGCGGTCCAGGGTGCGGGTCATGGTCTGTTCGACGTCGGCGGCGCGGACGGTGCCCGTGGTGGTGTGCCAGACGACGGTGTCGCTGTCGCCGCCGGTCCCGGGGAAGCCCGACCGGAGCAGCCGGTAGGCGCGGTCGGAACCGGTGCCGGCGACCCCGTAGTCGTTGGAGTACGCGGATCCGGTGACGGCGGCGGCCGCGGCGACCCCGCCGAAGGCGAGGAGCCAGAGCAGAACGGCGACGAGGCGGCGCTGGACACACCAGCGTGCGAGGGCTGCCACGGACGTGCTCCCGGGGTGTCTGATTGTGGATCTTTGTCAGGGAACAGTCGTGCATGACGTGAACGGCCCGCAAAGAACGCATGAGCGATGCAAGGACACTCTTGCAGTCAGAAGTGATCGTTTGCGGACTTCGTGGCCTTCTTCACAGGGCCTTCGTGCCACTGCGCAACACCGGTACGCCGGTACGCCGCTGTACCGGTACGCCGAGGGGGACGCACCGTGTCCGGTGCGTCCCCCTCGGGCGGTGCGGAGCGGCGTCAGCCCTCGACGCCCAGCTTCTGCAGGATCAGCTCCTTGACACGGGCAGCGTCCGCCTGGCCTCGGGTCGCCTTCATGACGGCGCCGACCAGGGCGCCGGCCGCGGCCACCTTGCCGCCGCGGATCTTGTCCGCGACGCCCGGGTTGCCGGCGATGGCCTCGTCGACGGCGGCGGTCAGCGCGCCCTCGTCGGAGACGACCTTCAGGCCGCGCTTGTCGACGACCTCGTCCGGCGTGCCCTCGCCGGCGAGGACGCCCTCGATGACCTGGCGGGCCAGCTTGTCGTTGAGGTCGCCCTTCTTGACCAGCTCGGCGACCCGCGCGACCTGCTCCGGCGTGATCGCCAGCTCGTCCAGCGGCTTCTGGGACTCGTTGGCGCTGCGGGCCAGCTCGCCCATCCACCACTTGCGGGCGGAGGCCGCGTCGGCGCCGGCGTCGATCGTGGCGACGATCAGGTCCAGCGCGCCGGCGTTGAGGATGGCCTGCATGTCGGTGCCGGAGACGCCCCACTCCTCGCGGAGCCGGTTGCGGCGCACCAGCGGCAGCTCGGGCAGGGCGGAACGGATCTCCTCGACCCACTCGCGCGAGGGGGCCACGGGAACCAGGTCGGGCTCCGGGAAGTACCGGTAGTCCTCGGCCTCCTCCTTCACGCGGCCCGAGGTCGTGGACCCGGTGTCCTCGTGGAAGTGGCGGGTCTCCTGGACGATCGTGCCGCCGCCGCTCAGGACGGCCGCGTGCCGCTGGATCTCGAAACGGGCCGCGCGCTCCACGGACCGCAGCGAGTTGACGTTCTTCGTCTCCGAGCGGGTGCCGAACTTCTCCTGGCCGTGCGGGCGCAGCGACAGGTTCACGTCGCAGCGCATCTGGCCCATCTCCATGCGGGCCTCGGACACGCCGAGCGCCCGGATGACCTCGCGCAGCTCACGGACGTACGCCCGCGCGACCTCGGGGGCGCGCTCGCCCGCGCCCTCGATCGGCTTGGTGACGATCTCGATGAGCGGGATGCCGGCGCGGTTGTAGTCCAGCAGGGAGTGGGACGCGCCGTGGATACGGCCGGTGGCGCCGCCGACGTGCGTCGACTTGCCGGTGTCCTCCTCCATGTGGGCGCGCTCGATCTGGACGCGGAAGGTCTCCCCGTCCTCCAGCTGTACGTCGAGGTAGCCGTCGAAGGCGATCGGCTCGTCGTACTGGGAGGTCTGGAAGTTCTTCGGCATGTCCGGATAGAAGTAGTTCTTCCGGGCGAAGCGGCACCATTCGGCGATCTGGCAGTTCAGCGCGAGGCCGATCTTGATCGCGGACTCGACGCCGGTCGCGTTGACGACCGGGAGCGCGCCGGGCATGCCGAGGCAGACGGGGCAGGTCTGGGTGTTCGGTTCGGCGCCGAGCGCGGTCGAACAGCCGCAGAACATCTTGGTCCTGGTGCCGAGTTCGACATGGACCTCGAGGCCCATGACGGGGTCGTACGAAGCGAGTGCGTCCTCGTACGACACCAGGTCGGTCGTGGTGGTCACGGTGTAACTTCCCTCTCAGCCCAGCAGGACGTCGTCGTCGCCCAGCCGCTTCAGCTCGCGGTACAGGATGGCGAGGTTGGTGACGACCGCGGCGCCGGTCACGACGGCGTCGAGCAGTCGCAGCGTGTCGTTCTCGCCACGCGCCTTCTTGATCTGCTTGTAGACCCCGACGGCGCCGAACGCCGAGGTGGCCATCGAGACGTACAGACCGGACTTGGACTTCTTGAAGCCCTTGGCCTTGGACAGTGCGTTCACAGCGACGGTGCCTCCTCGATCAGCGGGTGGCCCCACTTTTCCACGAAGGCGGCCTCGACGGCGGCGCCGACCCTGTAGAGCCGGTCGTCCTTCATGGCGGGGGCGATGATCTGCAGACCCACCGGCAGGTTGTCCTCGGGGGCGAGGCCGCAGGGCAGCGACATGGCCGCGTTGCCCGCCAGGTTGGTGGGGATGGTGCACAGGTCGGCGAGGTACATCGCCATCGGGTCGTCGGCGCGCTCGCCGATCGCGAAGGCGGTGGTCGGGGTCGTCGGGGAGACGATCACGTCGACCTGCTCGAAGGCCTTCTCGAAGTCCCGCGTGATGAGGGTGCGGACCTTCTGGGCGCTGCCGTAGTACGCGTCGTAGTAGCCGGAGCTGAGGGCGTACGTGCCGAGCATGATGCGGCGCTTGACCTCGGGGCCGAAGCCGGCCTCGCGGGTCAGGGAGGTGACCTCCTCGGCGGAGTGCGTGCCGTCGTCGCCGACGCGCGCGCCGTAGCGCAGGCCGTCGAAGCGGGCGAGGTTGGAGGAGCACTCGGAGGGGGCGATCAGGTAGTACGCGGAGAGCGCGAGGTCGAAGGACGGGCAGTCCAGCTCGACGATCTCGGCGCCCAGCTCCTTCAGCAGCTCGACGGACTCGTCGAAGCGCTGGACGACGCCGGCCTGGTAGCCCTCGCCGCGGAACTGCTTGACGACGCCGACGCGCATGCCGGCGACGCTGCCGTTGCGGGCGGCCTCGACGACCGGCGGGACGGGGGCGTCGATGGAGGTGGAGTCCATCGGGTCGTGCCCGGCGATCACCTCGTGCAGCAGGGCCGCGTCCAGGACCGTGCGGGCGCAGGGGCCGCCCTGGTCGAGGGAGGAGGAGAAGGCGACCATGCCGTAGCGGGAGACGGCGCCGTAGGTCGGCTTGACGCCGACCGTGCCGGTGACGGCCGCGGGCTGGCGGATGGAGCCGCCGGTGTCGGTGCCGATGGCCAGCGGGGCCTGGAAGGCGGCGAGGGCTGCGGAGGAGCCGCCGCCGGAGCCGCCGGGGATCTTGGTGAGGTCCCAGGGGTTGCCGGTCGGGCCGTAGGCGCTGTTCTCGGTGGAGGACCCCATGGCGAACTCGTCCATGTTGGTCTTGCCGAGGATGACGACGTCGGCGGCCTTCAGCTTCCTGGTGACCGTCGCGTCGTACGGCGGGATCCAGCCCTCGAGGATCTTCGAGCCGACGGTGGTCGGCACACCCTCGGTGGTGAAGATGTCCTTGAGCGCGAGGGGGACGCCGGCCAGCGGGCCGAGCTTCTCGCCGCGCTCGCGCTTGGCGTCGACGGCGCGGGCCTGGGCGAGGGCGCCCTCGCGGTCGACGTGCAGGAAGGCGTGCACCTTCTCGTCGACGGCCTCGATGCGGGCCAGGTGGGCCTCGGTGACCTCGACGGCCGTCAGCTCGCCGGAGGCGATCTTCGCGGCGATCTCGGCCGCGGTGAGCTTGATGATGGGATCGCTCATGGCGGTTTACTCCTCCCCCAGGATCTGCGGCACCTTGAAACGCTGCTGCTCCTGGGCCGGGGCGCCGGAGAGCGCCTGCTCGGGCGTGAGCGACGGACGGACCTCGTCCGGCCGCATGACGTTCGTCAGCGGGAGCGGGTGCGAGGTCGGCGGTACGTCTTGGTCGGCGACCTCACTGACGCGGGCGACCGCGCCGATGATGTCGTCCAGCTGTCCCGCGAAGTGCTCGAGCTCTTCGGGCTTCAGCTCCAGACGCGCCAGCCGGGCGAGGTGGGCGACCTCCTCGCGCGTGATGCCAGGCATGCAGCGTTCCTCTGGGGTGAGTGTGTGGTTGGGGCAAATCGGCTTTGGCAAGTCGGTTTGGCCCAATCCTATGGGGCGGCGCCCCGTGGCCGTTAAACGGTTTCCCCCCGGGGCCGCCCGAGCCGCGCGGTGGCGGCGGGAGGGCACCCGCTCCCCCTCCCGGCGGGCGGCTCGGCGGCGTCTTCTCCGCGGGCGGCGCGCCCGTCCGCCGCGGGCGCGACAGGGGGCACCACGGCGCGGCGCCGTGGGCGGGTCACTCGTCGGCCGTCGCCGCGGGCAGGGCGGCGGCGGGGCGCACCCAGCCGCGGGCGCCCCGGGCGCGCAGCCATGCCGTCGTCTCCTCCGGCGGCATGGCCGCCGCGACCAGCCAGCCCTGTACGGCGTCGCAGCCGAGGTCGCGCAGGCGCTCCCAGGTCTCGTCGTCCTCGACCCCCTCGGCGACGACGAGGAGCCCCAGGGAGTGGGCGAGGTCGACGGTGCAGCGCACGATCTCGGCGTCCTCGGTGTCGACGGCCAGCCGCCCCACGAACGAGCGGTCGATCTTGAGTTCGCTGACGGGGAGCCGGCGCAGGTGGACCAGGGAGGAGTAGCCGGTGCCGAAGTCGTCGAGGGACATCTTCACGCCGTGCGCGGTCAGTGCGGCGAGGGTGTCGGCGGCGCGCTGCGGGTCCTCCAGCAGGACGTGTTCCGTGATCTCGAGCTGGAGCGCCCCCGCCGGGACTCCGTGCCGGGCCAGCCGCGCGGCGACCGAGCCCGCGAAGCCGGGGGTGTGGACGTCGCGCGGGGAGACGTTGACCGCGACGGGCACGAACAGGCCCTGGGACCGCCACCGGGCGACCTGTCCGAGCGCCGTCTCCAGCACGTACTCCGTCAGCCGGGGCATCAGCCCGGAGGACTCGGCGATCGCTATGAACTCGTCCGGCGGCACCCTGCCGCGCTCGGGGTGCACCCAGCGGACCAGCGCCTCCAGGCCGGCCACCTGTCCGTCGAAGCGGACCTTGGGCTGGTAGTGGAGCTGCACCTCGTGCGCGTCCAGGGCGCGGCGCAGGTCGCCCAGCAGCCCGAGCCGGTCCGGGGTGTTGGAGTCGCGCTTGGACTCGTAGACCTCGACGCCCGTGCGGTCCCGCTTCGCCTGGTACATGGCCACGTCCGCCCGGCGCAGCAGCCCTTCGGCGTCCAGCGCGTGGTCGGGGAAGACGGCGACGCCGGCGCTGGCCTCCAGGACGAGGGTGAGCCCGTCCAGGTCGAGCGGGGAGCCGAGCTCGGTGACCAGGCCCCGGGCGAGCCGGGTGGCCGAGGTGGTGGAGTCGGCGACCGGCAGCAGGACGGCGAACTCGTCGCCGCCCAGCCGCGCGGCCTCCGCCCCGCGCGGCAGTGCCAGCCGCAGCCGGTCGGCGGTCTGCAGCAGCAGCCGGTCGCCGGCGAGATGTCCGAGAGTGTCGTTGACCGACCGGAAACGGTCGAGGTCGATCAGCATCAGGGCGGCGCGGGCGCCGATCCGTTCGGCGTCGTCCAGCGCGGCCCAGGTCCGCTCCAGCAGCCACTGCCGGTTGGGCAGTCCGGTCAGCGGGTCGCGCAGCTGCTCCTCGGCCCGGGCGCGGGCGATCCACAGCGTGGAGTCGAGGGCGATCAGCGGGATGGAGAACAGCGGCAGCAGCAGCGGCTTGGCGACGGCGACCACGCAGACCAGCGGCGCGATGCCGAGCAGTGCGACGGCCACCAGGCCGTGTCTGACCAGGGCGGTGCGGGCGGCGGTCGGCAGTCCGGCGCGCGGGGCGTGCAGATACCACAGCAGGACCCGGGTGACGGCGAGGTAGGCGACGGCGACGAGCACCACCTTGGGGGCCGCGTCCACCCCCCAGGTGCCGGGGTCCCAGGGCTCCTCCCCGGTCGGTACGGTGCCGCAGAGGCCCAGCAGCAGGGCGCCCGCGGCGATGCCGAGGATGTCCACCGCGCCGTGCAGGACGCCCTGCCGCCAGTGGTCCCGGCGGGCGATGCCGACCAGGACGACGACGATGAGGCTGACCAGGCCGGCCGGGACCCAGCCGTAGAGCAGCAGGACGGCGAGGGTGAGGGCGGCGCCGGAGCCGGTGCCGCCCCACCAGCGGGAGCGGCCGAGCAATACCAGGTGGCCGACGACGATGCCGGTCAGCACGGCCAGGGACCAGCCGGCGGGACCGGACGGGAAGAGGGCGTGGCCCTCGGTGAAGGTCCCGAGGAAGCCGGCTCCGAGGACGAGCCCGGCCAGGACGACGACCGCCGCGGGCAACACGGGCCGGGCCGGGCGCCGTCCGGGATCGCCGCCGGCCGGCGCGGGCGGGCCCGCGGCGGCCGGCGGGGCGGTGCCCGGGTTGTTCGGCGGGGCGGTGCCCGGGGCGTTCGCCGCGGGGTGCCGTGCGCCACCATCGCGCCGCCCGAGCCACCGGCTCACGTGCCACGTCGCCACCAGGTGGCGCGGGCGCAGCCGTGAGCCCGCGGCGGCGCTCTCGGTCGGTTCCATTCCCGTCCCTCTCACGGCCGGCGGCGCCCACGCCGCACGGCCCGACGCCCGACTACCCCTCAACGGCTCCGCGTTGGAGAATTCCTCCCCCTGTTCCCCGGGGCAGGGGATGCCCCCGGCCGCGGCTGGGCACGGCAGGCGCACCCCTCAACAGTAGGCCGCGGAAGGCTTCCAGGGGCACCGGTCGCCGACGGTTGCCCGAATGCGCCCCGGCCACCCGTATGCAACTGGTATGCGCCGATCGGGCGACCTTCAACCGCCCCTACTCGGCCGAAAGCGCGGCGCCGGCCGCCGCCTCGGGTCCCTCCTCGAGCAGGACCGTGAAACCGCCCTCGTCCAGGACCGGCACCTTGAGCTGCACCGCCTTGTCGTACTTGGAGCCGGGGTTGTCGCCCACGACCACGAACGACGTCTTCTTGGACACCGATCCGGTCACCTTGGCGCCCCGGCTCTGCAGGGCGTCCTTGGCCCCGTCCCGGGTGAAGTTCTCCAGGGTGCCGGTGACGACGACGGTGAGTCCCTCCAGGGGGCGCGGGCCCTCGTCCTCACCGGTCGTCCGGTCCTCCAGCGGGACTCCGGCCGCCTTCCACTTCCTGACGATCTCCCGGTGCCAGTCCTCGGCGAACCATTCCTTGAGGGAGGCGGCGATGATGTCGCCGACCCCTTCCGTGGCCGCCAGCTCCTCCTCGGTGGCCTGCTCGATGCGGTCGAGGGAGCGGAACTCCCGGGCGAGGGTGCGGGCGGCGACCGGGCCGACGTGCCGGATGGAGAGGCCGTTGAGGAACCGGGCGAGCGGCCGGTTCTTGGCCTCCTCGATGTTCTTCAGCAGCGCGAGGGTGTTCTTCTTCGGCGCGCCCTCCTTGGTGGCGAAGACCGGGACGACCTTCTCCTCGCCGGTCTTCGGGTCGCGCTTGGGCAGTCCGCTGTCCGGGTCGAGGACGTACGCCTTGATGGGCAGCAGCTTCTCGACGGTGAGGTCGAAGAGGTCGCCCTCGTCGACGAGCGGCGGGTCGGCCGGTTCCAGCGGCCGGGTGAGGGCGGCCGCGACGACGGCGCCGAAGTGCTCGATGTCCAGGCACTCCCGGCCGGCGAGGTAGGTGACGCGCTCGCGCAACTGGGCGGGGCAGGTACGGGCGTTGGGGCAACGCAGGTCGATGTCGCCCTCCTTCATCGCCTTCAGCGGCGTCCCGCACTCGGGGCATTCGGCCGGCATCACGAACTCGCGCTCGCTGCCGTCCCGCAGGTCGGCGACCGGTCCGAGGATCTCGGGGATCACGTCACCGGCCTTGCGCAGCACCACCGTGTCACCGATGAGGACGCCCTTGGCCTTGACGACCTCCTGGTTGTGCAGGGTGGCGAACTCGACCTCGCTGCCTGCCACGGTGACCGGCTCGACCTGCGCGTACGGGGTGACGCGGCCGGTGCGGCCGACGCCCACCTTGATGTCGAGCAGCTTGGTGTTGACCTCTTCGGGCGCGTACTTGTAGGCGATGGCCCAGCGGGGGGCGCGGGCGGTGGAGCCGAGGCGTCCCTGGAGGCGGATCTCGTCGAGCTTGACGACGACGCCGTCGATCTCGTGCGCCACGGAGTGCCGGTTCTCGCCGTAGTACGTGATGAACTCCCGTACGCCGTCGAGGCCGTCGACCACCCTGTTGTGCGGGGAGGTGGGCAGGCCCCAGGACGCCAGGAGGTCGTAGGCCTGGGAGAGACGGGTCATGCCCGTGTAGCCCTCCAGGGCGCCGATGCCGTGGACGACCATGTGCAGGGGGCGGGTGGCGGTGACGCGCGGGTCCTTCTGGCGGAGCGAACCGGCCGCCGCGTTGCGGGGGTTGGCGAAGGGTTTGTCGCCGGCCTCGACGAGGCGGGCGTTGAGCTCCTGGAACTTCTCCATCGGGAAGTAGACCTCGCCGCGGATCTCCACGAGGTCGGGGACCTGCTCGCCCGCCAGGCGCTCCGGGATCTCGGCGATGGTGCGGACGTTGGGCGTGATGTCCTCACCGGTGCGGCCGTCGCCGCGGGTGGCGGCGCGGACGAGCCGGCCGCGCTCGTAGGTGAGGTTGACGGCGAGTCCGTCGACCTTCAGCTCGCACAGGAAGTGGTACTCCTGCTCGCCCAGTTCCTTCGCGATGCGCTCGGTCCAGGCGGCGAGTTCGTCGTCGTTGAAGGTGTTGTCGAGGGAGAGCATGCGGGAGCGGTGCTCGACGGCCGTGAACTCCGTCTCGTAGGAGCCGGCGACCTTCTGGGTCGGCGAGTCCGGGGTGCGCAGCTCCGGGTACTCCTCCTCCAGCTCCTCCAGGGAACGCAGCAGCCGGTCGAAGTCCGCGTCGCTGACGACGGGGGCGTCCTTCACGTAGTACCGGAAGCGGTGTTCCTCGATCTGCTCAGCGAGCCGCACGTGCTTCTCGCGCGCCTCGGCGGGCACGTTCGTCGTCTCCGCCTGCTTGTCGCCGGCCACCGTCATGTCCTCCCGTTACTCTGGGTCGTCCGCGAGTGATCTCGCCGCCCGGGCGCAGTGGGCGAGGGCCCGGCGGGCGTACTCGGGGGAGGCGCCCGCGAGTCCGCACGACGGGGTGAGGGTCACCGCCTCCGCGAGAAGCCCCGGATGCAGCCCCAGCCTGCGCCACAGCGTCCTGACCCCCATGACGCTACCGGCAGGGTCTGACAACGGGCCGTCCGTCCCCGGCACGACACCGGCCAGCAGCCGGGTGCCGCCCTCCACCGCCTCGCCGATCGCGTCGTCGTCACGTTCGGTGAGGAGGGAGAAGTCGAAGGAGATTCCCGCGACGCCGGCCCGGCGCAGCAGGGCGAAGGGGACGTCGGGTGCGCAGGAGTGGACCACGACGGGGCCGCCGTCGTGGGCCCCGGCGACGTCCCTGAGGGCCGCCTCCACGATCTGCCGGTCCACGGCCCGGTACGTGCGGTAGCCGCTGGCGGAGCGGACGCTGCCGCGCAGCACGGCGGTGAGGGACGGTTCGTCGAGCTGGAGCACGGGCGTCGCGCCGGGCACGCGGCGCCGGATCTCGGCGAGGTGCAGGCGCAGGCCCTCGGCGAGGGATGCGGCGAGGTCGCGGGTGGCGCCGGCGTCGGACAGGACGGCCTCGCCGCTCCGCAGCTCCAGGGACGCGGCCAGTGACCAGGGGCCGACGGCCTGGACCTTCAGCGGCCCCTCGTACCCCTGGGTGAACTCCTCCAGCGCGTCGAGGTCCTCCCGCAGCCAGGCCCGGGCCCGTTTCGTGTCCCGGCCCGGCCGGTCGCCGAGGCGCCAGCCGCTGGGCTCCACGCGCGCGTACAGCTCGACGAGCAGGCCGGCGGTGCGGCCGATCATGTCGGCGCCGGGGCCGCGGGCGGGGAGCTCGGGGAGGTACGGGAAGTCCTCGAAGGTGCCGGTGACGGTCTTGACGGCCTCTCGGGCGTCCTGGCCCGGCATGGATCCGATGCCGGTGGCGGGGGCGGGGGGGAGGTTGTCGTTCACGGAGGGAAGACTACGCAGGTCTCCGACGGGGGGGGCGGGGGGCGGTGCGGTGGGGGCGGTGCCGGAGGGGCGGTGCGGTGGGGGCGGTGAGGGGTTCTCGCCCCCGCCGCCCCTTCCCTCCCCCACTCTCGGCTTCGCTCGAGCGGGAGGTGCCCCCATCGTCTCCGGGGGCTGCCGCTCCAGGGTCCCCGCTTTCGGCCCTGGACGGGTCTCGTCCTCGAACGCCGGACGGGCCGGGTCTCCGACCCGGCGTCACCTTCCGGGGCGTACCGTCAGGTCGTTGACCTCCGCGTCCCTGGGCAGGTCCAGGGCCATGAGGATCGTCGTGGCGACCGACTCGGGGTCGATCCACTTCGCGGGGTCGTACTCCTTGCCCTCCTGCTGGTGGACCTTGGCCTGCATGGGGCTGGCGGTGCGGCCGGGGTAGACGGAGGTGACGCGGACGCCGTTCGCGTGCTCCTCGTGGCGGAGGGAGTCGGCGAGCGCCTTGAGGCCGTGCTTGGAGGCGGCGTACGCGGACCAGCCGGCGTGGGCGTTGAGTCCGGAGCCGGAGTTGACGAAGAGGACGTGTCCCTGGGCGACGCGGAGCTGGGGCAGGAAGAGGCGGGTCAGCTCGGCGGGGGCGATCAGGTTGACGGCCAGCTGGTGGCGCCAGGACCTGGGGGTGAGGTCGCCGACCGTTCCGAGGTCGACGACACCCGCGATGTGCAGCAGGGAGTCCACGCGGTCGGGCAGCGTCTGGTGCGAGAAGGCCCAGGAGAGCTTGTCGGGGTCCGACAGGTCGCCGACCAGCGTCTTCGCGCCGGGGAACGCGGCCGCCAGTTCCTTCGCGCGGCCCGCGTCGCGCGCGTGCAGCACGATCTCGTCGCCGCGTTCGTGCAGGCGGCGGGCGACGGCCGCGCCGATGCCGGAGCCCGCTCCGGTGATCACATGTGTAGCCATGCCCACCATGCTGGCATCACCGGATGCCGCGGCTCTCCTCCAGGTAGGCCAGCGCCCCGGCCGGTTCCTCGGCGAAGAACACCAGCTCGGTGAGGGGGCGGGGCAGGAATCCCTCGTCCTCCATGCGGCGGAACTGCTCCTTGAGGCCGTCGTAGAAGCCCGCCGTGTTGAGCAGGACGACCGGCTTGTCGGTGTGCCCGTGCTTCTTCAGCTCCAGGATCTCGGTGGCCTCGTCGAGGGTGCCGGTGCCGCCCACCATGATGACCACGGCGTCGGCCTTCTCCAGCAGCAGCCGCTTGCGCTCGGCGAGGTCCCCGGCGATCACCATCTCGTCGGCGCCCTCGCGCGCCTTGGCGGCCAGGAAGTCCACGGAGACGCCCAGCAGCCTGCCGCCGGCCTCCTGCACGCTGTCGGCGACCACCTTCATCAGACCGACGTCCGAGCCGCCCCAGACCAGGGTGTGACCGCCCTTGCCGAGCAGTTCGGCGAACTGCTTCGCGGGGCGCGTGTAGCGCTCGTCGAGGTCGGCGGCGGAGAGGAAGACGCAGATGTTCATGGCCTCCACCGTACGGCCCGGCCGGGAAGGGAAGAACCCGGCCCCGGGGCACGCTGTAGTGACCGACACCACTGCCACCGAGGAGGACGATCGTGACCAAGGGTCATCGCATCACCGTCGAGCGGAGCGGCCGGCACGTACGCGTGGCGCACGGCGGACAGGTCCTGGCGGAGAGCGACCGGGCGCTGGTCCTGCGGGAGACGGGCTGTCCCGACCGGTACTACATCCCCGCCGACGACGTACGCCTCGACCTGCTGACGCCGTCCGGCACGACCACCCACTGCCCCTTCAAGGGCGACGCCTCCTACTGGTCGCTGCCGGACGCGCCGGACCTGGTGTGGGCCTACACGGAGCCGAAGCCGGAGGTGGCGGAGATCAAAGGCCACCTGTGCTTCTACGACACCGAGGTGTCCTGACCGGCCGGCCGGTCGGGACGGTCCGGCCGGGGCGGGGCAGGGGTCAGGCCATGTCCGCCGTCGCGCGCACGGTCGTCGCGATGGTCGCCGAGCCGACCACGCGGGTGCCGTCGTACAGGACGATCGCCTGGCCGGGGGCCACGCCGCGCACCGGCTCGGTGAAGGAGACCTCCAGGGTGCCGTCGACCAGTTCGGCCCGTACCGCGGTCTCGCCGCCGTGGGCGCGCAGCTGGGCGGTGTAGGTGCCGGGGCCGGTGGGGGCGGCGCCGCACCAGCGGGGCCTGATCGCGGTCAGGGCGGTGACGTCCAGGGCCTCGGCCGGGCCGACGGTGACGGTGTTGTCCACGGGTGAGATGTCGAGGACGTAGCGGGGCTTGCCGTCGGGGGCGGGCGTGCCGATGCGCAGGCCCTTGCGCTGGCCGATGGTGAAGCCGTACGCCCCCTCGTGGGTGCCGAGCTTCTGACCGGACTCGTCGACGATGTCGCCCTCGGCCCGGCCCAGCCGGTTCGCGAGGAAGCCCTGGGTGTCGCCGTCGGCGATGAAGCAGATGTCGTGCGAGTCGGGCTTCTTGGCGACGGCCAGTCCCCTGCGCTCGGCCTCCGCGCGGATCTCTTCCTTGGTGGTGACGGTGTCGCCGAGCGGGAACAGGGCGTGCGCGAGCTGCCGGTCGTCCAGCACGCCGAGGACGTAGGACTGGTCCTTGGCCATGTCGGAGGCGCGGTGCAGCTCGCGGGTGCCGTCCTCGCGGGTGATCACCTTGGCGTAGTGGCCGGTGCAGACGGCGTCGAAGCCGAGTGCGAGGGCCTTGTCGAGCAGCGCGGCGAACTTGATCTTCTCGTTGCAGCGCAGGCACGGGTTCGGTGTGCGGCCGGCCTCGTACTCGGCGACGAAGTCCTCGACGACGTCCTCGCGGAAGCGGTCGGCGAGGTCCCAGACGTAGAAGGGGATGCCGATGACGTCCGCGGCGCGGCGGGCGTCCCGGGAGTCCTCGATGGTGCAGCAGCCCCGGGCGCCCGTGCGGAACGACTGCGGGTTGGCGGAGAGCGCCAGGTGGACGCCGGTCACGTCGTGCCCCGCCTCGGCCGCGCGGGCGGCGGCGACGGCGGAGTCGACGCCGCCCGACATGGCGGCGAGGACGCGGAGGGGACGGGTGCGCTGCGGGGTGTCAGTCATAACCCCTCCAGGGTACGGGGGCGCGGGAACCGGAGTGCGCGCGTGTGCGTTGCAGATCGTATGGGGGAGAACAGCGGGTCCACGGGCGGATCGAAGGACGCGGACCGGCACATCGGGCGCCGGGCGCTGATCGTCGGCGGGACGGCGGCGGCCCTGGGCACGGCCGCGCTGGCGCGCGACGAGCTGGCGCGGCTGTGGTGGCGTGCGCCGGGTGTGGACAAGCCGCGCGAGGAGGGCGCCGTCGACTACGCGGCCGCCCGCTGGGTCGCGGCCTCCGACGAGAACTGGCGCAGGGCGGACCGGCCCGACGACTTCGGCATCGACATGGTGATCGTCCATGTCACCCAGGGCAGCTTCGCGAGCGCGGTGCGGGCCTTCCAGGACCCGGGACACAAGGCGGCCACGCACTACATCGTGGGCCAGAACGGCCGCGTCACCCAGATGATCCGCGAGCTGGACGTGGCGTACCACGCGGGCGACCGGGACTACAACGAGCGCAGTGTCGGCATCGAGCACGAGGGTTTCGTGGACCGGCCGCGGGACTTCACGGACGCGATGTACGCCGCCTCGGCCCGGCTGACCGCCGGTGTCTGCGCGCGTTACGGCATACCCGTCGACCGGGAGCACATCATCGGCCACGTGGAGGTGCCGGGCACCGACCACACCGACCCGGGCCCGCACTGGGACTGGGAGCGGTACATGAAGCTGGTGCGGCGCGCGGTCACGAGCGGGCCGACGCCGGGGCCGGCCCGCGGGACCGGCGTCTAGGACGCGCGCCGGAAGCGCTGATCGTGCTCGCGGGAGCAGGTGTTAGCGTCCGGACCCGTGAACGGCGACGTGTACGTGGGCAACGCGGGCAAGGACGCGGCACTGGACCGGGGATGGCTCCTCGGGCACTTCAAGGACGCCGGCGATCCGCGCCACAGCGAGGCCGTGGAGATCAAGTGGGGGGTCCATCCCCGTGGTGACGAGCGGCTGCGCTGGGTGAGGGGCGAGGAACGCACAGCTCTCCTGGTCCTCATCAGCGGCCGCTTCCGCGTCGACCTGCCCGGCCGCAGCGTCCTCCTGGAGGAGCAGGGCGACTACGTGGTGTGGGGCCGCGGAGTCGATCACTCGTGGTGCGCGGAGGAGGATTCGGTGGTGCTGACCGTCCGGTGGCCGTCCGTGCCGGGCTACGCGGTGGAGCGGGAGGATCAGGCGCGCGGGCGGGGCTGAGCGCCTGCGGGGGCGGCCGTCACCGCCGTGCGCCGGCCTCGGTGGCGGGAGTGGTCTTCTCGTGGTGGGCCGCGGGGGTGTCGTGTCCGGTCGTCGCGGGCCGGTGTGCTCCGGGGCGGTGCCGGGGGCGTGCCGCAGTTCCCGCCGTCAAGCGGCCGGGATTCTGCGGACGGGGGCCTCGAAGACGAGTTCGAGGCCGTCCTCCTCGTCCCACTGCTCTCCGACCTCGACGAAGCCGAAGCCCGAGATCGTGGCCAGGGAGGCCGTGTTGTCGGGGCTGATCGTCGCCCGCACGGTCGTCACCTCGCTCTCGGCTGTCACCCGCGGATCCTCGCCGACCGGCCCGGAGGGCGTCCAGCGATTTCGGCGTTCTCGGGGCGGCACAGCGGCCGTGGGTCAGTCGAGGGCGGCGGCGAGCAGGAGGGCGACGGCGGGGAGCAGCCCCTGTCCGAGGGCGCCCCGCCACAGGCGCGGGAAGGACAGGGCGAAGACGATGCCGGAGACGACGAGGAGGGCGCACAGACAGAGCACGAGCGTGCGGCCGGCGACCGGGTCGCCGGTGTGCAGGGTGACGACGCCGGCGACGAGGGCCGCGCCGAGGAGGATGTTGTAGACGGCGACGCCCGAGCGCCAGAGGGTGGCCTCGGGGGCGTCGGCCGTGGACGTGGTGAGGAGGCGGCGCACCTCGGGACGATCGTAGCAGAAGCGCTCCAGACAGCCCACGACGACGTGGACCAGGGCGGTCAGCAGTGCCAGGACCTGCGTGGCGGCGTTCACACCAGCAGTCTCCGCCGTCGGCCGGGGCCCGGCAACAGTGGGCGTCCGAGGCCGCGTGCCTAGGTCAGTCCCGCCGCGCGGGCGCGTTCCACCGCCGGGCCGATGGCCCGGGCGAGCGCCTCGACGTCGGCCTCGGTGGAGGTGTGGCCGAGGGAGAAGCGCAGGGTGCCGCGGGCGAGGTCGGGGTCGGTGCCGGTGGCCAGGAGGACGTGGCTGGGCTGGGCGACGCCGGCGGTGCAGGCGGAGCCGGTGGAGCACTCGATGCCCTGGGCGTCGAGCAGCAGGAGCAGGGAGTCGCCCTCGCAGCCGGGGAAGGTGAAGTGGGCGTTGGCCGGGAGCCGGTCGGCCGGGTCGCCGCCGAGGATCGCGTCCGGGACCGCCGTACGGACCGCGTCGATCAGGGCGTCGCGCAGGGCGCCGATCTCACGGGCGAACCACTCGCGCCGCTCGGCGGCGAGGCGGCCGGCGACCGCGAAGGAGGCGACGGCGGGCACGTCGAGGGTGCCGGAGCGGACGTGGCGTTCCTGGCCGCCGCCGTGCAGGACGGGCACGGGGCTGTACTCGCGGCCCAGCAGCAGCGCGCCGATGCCGTAGGGGCCGCCGATCTTGTGGCCGGAGACGGTCAGCGCGGCGAGCCCGGAGGCGGCGAAGTCGACCGGGAGCTGCCCCACGGCCTGGACCGCGTCGGCGTGCAGCGGGACCCCGAACTCGGCGGCGACGTCGGCGAGTTCGCGGACCGGCATGATCGTGCCGATCTCGTTGTTGGCCCACATGACGGTGGCGAGGGCGACGTCGCCGGGGTCGCGGGCGATGGCCTCGCGCAGCGCCTCGGGGTGGACGCGTCCGTACGCGTCGACCGGCAGGTACTCGACGGTCGCGCCCTCGTGCTCGCCGAGCCAGTGGACGGCGTCCAGGACGGCGTGGTGCTCGACGGGGCTGGCCAGGACCCGGGTGCGGGCCGGGTCGGCGTCGCGGCGGGCCCAGTACAGGCCCTTGACGGCGAGGTTGTCGGCCTCGGTGCCGCCGGAGGTGTAGACGACCTCGCTGGGGCGGGCGCCGAGGGCGTCGGCGAGGGTCTCGCGGGCCTCCTCGACGGTGCGCCGTGCGCGACGGCCGGACGCGTGGAGGGAGGAGGCGTTGCCGGTGACGCTCAGGTGCGCGGTGAGTGCCTCGACCGCCTCGGGGAGCATCGGTGTGGTCGCGGCGTGGTCGAGGTAAGCCATGGTGTCGCCGATTCTACGGGCCGCGCCGGAAGGTCCCGGCGCAAGGCCGTCCTCCGGACCGGCCTCCGGCCGGTCCCCGGCGGTGCGGGCGGTGTGCCGGCGCGCGGCTCAAAGACTCCACGACATCGTGCCGTCCGCGGACATGAACGCCGCGAGGACCAGCAGGTCGGCGACGCCGAGGCCGAGGCCGAGGAGGGCGCGGCCGCGGCGGGCGGTGCCCCGCCGCAGGGCGACGCCGGCCAGCGCGATGGCGGTGGGGCCCAGGAAGACGTTGAGGACGAGCAGGCCGAGGAGCCCGAGGACGAAGGACGCGACGGCCATGCCGTCGGTGTCCCGGATGCCGGTCCGGCGGGTGGCCGGTGCGGTGAGCTGCATGGCGGTTCTCCCTACTGTGCGTCGGTGGCCCGGCGGCGGGTCAGCGGGCGGAGGTGCTCCGGCGGCGGCCGTGGCGCTCGCGGACCGCGAAGACGCCGAGCCAGACGGCGATGACCAGGCCGGCCGTGACGGAGAAGGTGAGCGGTGCGTGGGCGACGGTGCCCAGGGCGGCGCCGAGGAGCAGCAGCGCGGCGACGAGAAACAGCATGGAGCGGATCCCCCAACCTTCGGTGAACGGTTGTAGTTACACTTGTTCACTGACTTTCCAGCCTAGCGCGCTCCATGGCTTTTCAATTCCGGAGAACAGTTGTTAACTGCATGGCATGAGTCACATCCTCGGCGTCCGGCAGGCCCAGAAGCAGAAGACCCGGCAGGCGCTCCTGGACGCGGCCCTCGGCCTGCTGGAGGAGCAGAGCCTGAGCAGTCTGGGCCTGCGCGAGGTCACCCGTGCCGTCGGAGTCGCCCCGACGGCCTTCTACCGTCACTTCCGTTCCACGGCCGATCTCGGTGTGGCGCTGGTCGAGGAGGCGTTGGGCAGCCTGCACCCGATGATCCGGACGACGGTGACATCCGCCGGGGACGGTGAGGAACGGATCGCCCGCGCCGTGGGGCTGATCGCCGGCCATGTGGCCGCGCACCCCGCCCACGTGCGGTTCGTCGCCCGGGAACGGCACGGCGGGGTGCGGCCGGTGCGGGAGGCCATACGGGAGCAGCTGGCCCGGTTCGCCGAGGAGGTGCGGGACGAGCTGGCCGGGGATCCGCTCGCGGCGGGCTGGCACGACGACGACCTGCTGATGCTGGCGGGTCTCTACGTCGACCAGATGATCAGCACGGCCTCGCTCTTCCTGGAGGCGCTGGACGCGCCGGAGGAGGAGCGCCGGCGCGTCACCGCCGTGGCGACCCGCAGGATGCGGCTGATCGGCATCGGCCGCCGGCACTGGCTGGACTGACGACGGCCGTACGCGCGGCACACGACGGCGCGGCGCGCAACGGCCCGGGGACACAGGTCCGCCGGGGCGGACGGGCGGTCCACCCCGGCGGTGCGGTGTGCTGTACGGCCGGTCAGCCGAGCCGGACGCGGGCCAGCTGGCGGGACTGGGCGACCAGGCGGTCGGCACTGTCCCAGACCTCGGCGTCCTCCTCCAGGAAGCCGCCGGCGAGGTTGCGGGTGGCGATGGAGACCCGCAGCGGGCCCGGTGCCGGGCGGCAGCGGACGTGCGCGGTCAGCTCGACCGTCGGCACCCAGCCCTTCAGCCCGAGCTCGAAGGCGGTCGGGGGCAGCGCGTCCACCGCCAGCAGCAGCGAGAAGGGGTCGGCGTCGCGGCCGTCGGCGAGCCCGAACCAGGCCCGCATCTCGCCCTTGCCCGAGGGCTGTCCGAGGGCCCAGCCGAGCGTGGCGGGGTCCAGCTTGAGCATCAGCCGGTCGGCGATGGCGGAGCTGCCCTCGACGGGGGCGGGGCCACCCGACGGTAGTCGGACATCAGATGCAGTCTCGGGACCGAAGCACTGGTCCATGGGCGGTATCGCGGGCGGCTTCGCCGACGTGCGGACGTCGTCGGGCAGCGCGTCCAGGTCGCCGTAGGAGGCGAGGACGCGGATGCGCTCGACCTCGTTGCCCTCGTCGTCGTACTGGAAGAGGGAGGCCTGGCCGGTGGAGAGGGTCCGGCCGGTGCGCACGGTCTCGGTGCGGACGACCGCCGGGCCCGGCCGGGACGCGGTGAGGTAGTGCGCCGAGACGGTGAAGGGGTCCGGGTGCGGCAGGGTGTCCCCGAGGGCGCGGGCCAGGACGGCCAGCAGGTAGCCGCCGTTGACGGCGTTGATGATCGTCCAGCCGGCGGAGAGGTCGATGTCGTAGACGCCGGGCGCGCGCCGGGTGACGCCGGTGTCCCGGTCGAACTCGCTGTCGCCGATGGTGGCCCCGAGGGCCGGTGCGGAGGCTGCTTCTGGCATGGGTGCACGGTACAACAGGGAGCTACTAAGCGGTAGCTTTCTGGGTGTCCCGGGACAGGGAGGGCCCCTTCGCCTCACTCCCTCTCGGCCACCGTCGAGCGCCGGTTCCAGGCGCGGGGCGCCCGCCAGTGGAAGCGCAGCGCGAGGAGGCGCAGGAGGAAGGCGGTGACCACCGCGAGTCCGCTGGTGAGCGGGTTCAGCGTCTCGAAGCGGATGCACAGGGCGACCATGGCGGCGCCGACGATCGCCGGGACGGCGTACAGGTCGCGGTCCCAGCGCAGCAGTGAGGGCACCTCGTTGGCCAGTACGTCGCGCAGTACGCCGCCGCCCACCGCGGTGGCCAGGCCGAGGCAGGCGGAGGCGGTCAGGCCGAGCCCGTAGTCGTACGCCTTGGTGGTGCCGGCGACGCAGAACAGGCCGAGGCCGGCCGCGTCGAAGACGTTGACACCGGTCTGGAGGCGCTCGACGTGGGGGTGGAGGAAGAAGACGATGACGGTGGCGAGCAGCGGGGTGAGGAAGTACCCCAGGTCGGTGAAGGCCGCGGGGGGCACCGCGCCGATGATCAGGTCCCGGAACAGCCCGCCTCCCAGCGCGGTGACCTCGGCGAGCACGGCGATGCCGAACACGTCGAAGTTCTTGCGGACGGCCAGCAGCGCACCGGAGATGGCGAAGACGAAGATGCCGATCAGGTCGAGCGTGTGCTGCACCGTGGGGCTGAAGAGTTGCTCGTACACCCTGTCATTCTCACCTGCCGATGAGCCCCCGCCTTACAAACGAAGGCGGGGGCTCAGGGGGCGGGCGGGCTTACTTCTTCTTTTCTTCCTTCGCCGGTGCCTCGGGCTCGGCCGTCCCGGCGTCGGCGTCGGCCGGTTCGGGCTCGGTGCCGGCTTCCGCGGCGGGCTCCGCCGCGTCCGCGTCCGCCACGGCGGGCTCCGCCTCCGCGTCCTCCGCCTCGGCCTCCGTGGCGGGCTCCGCCTTCGCGGACTTCACCTCGGCGGGCTTCGTCTCGGCGGGCTTCGCCTCGGCGCCCTTCGCCTCGGCGGCGATCGCCGCCGAGGTCCGGGCCGACTCGGCCAGGGCCTCGTCCGGGACCGTTTGGGCCGCCGCCTTGGCGTCGGAGAGCAGGACGACGTCCTGCGGGGCCTGGTCCGCGAAGTTCTCCGGGTGGTGGCAGGCCACCTGCTGCCCCGGACGCAGCTCCTTCAGCGGCGGCTCCGTGGTCGCGCAGATCTGCGTCGCCTTCCAGCACCGGGTGTGGAAGCGGCAGCCGCTCGGCGGGGAGATCGGCGAGGGCACGTCGCCGCGGAGCAGGATGCGCTCGCTCTTGCTGCCCCGGCGCTTCGGGTCCGGCACCGGCACGGCCGACATCAGGGCCTTGGTGTACGGGTGCATGGGCGCCTCGTACAGCGAGGTGCGGTCGGCCAGCTCGACGATCTTGCCGAGGTACATCACCGCGATCCGGTCCGAGACGTGCCGGACGACGGACAGGTCGTGCGCGATGATCACGTACGTCAGGCCGAGCTCCTGCTGGAGGTCGTCCATGAGGTTGACGACCTGCGCCTGGATGGACACGTCCAGCGCGGAGACCGGCTCGTCCGCGACGACCAGCTTCGGCTTCAGGGCGAGCGCGCGGGCGATGCCGATGCGCTGGCGCTGGCCGCCGGAGAACTCGTGCGGGTAGCGGTTGTAGTGCTCGGGGCTCAGGCCCACCAGCTCCAGGAGCCGCTGGACCTCCTTCTTCACCCCGCCCTCGGGCTCCACGCCCTGGAGACGGAACGGCGCCGAGACGATGCCGCCGATGGTGTGGCGCGGGTTCAGCGAGCCGTACGGGTCCTGGAAGATCATCTGGATGTCCCGCCGCAGCGGACGCATCCCGGCCGTGTTCAGCCGCGTGATGTCCTTGCCCTCGAAGTGGATCGAGCCGCCGGTCGGGTCCTGGAGCCGGGTGATGACCCGGCCCATGGTCGACTTGCCGCAGCCCGACTCGCCGACCACGCCGAGGGTCTCGCCCCTGCGCACCTCGAAGTCGATGCCGTCGACGGCCTTGACCGCGCCGGTCTGGCGCCGCAGGAGGCCCTTGCGGATCGGGAAGTGCTTCTGCAGGCCCTCGACCTTCAGCAGCACCTCGCGCTCCTGGGGGGCGGATGCCTGGGCCGGGACCGTCGCCGCGTCCGTCTTCGCGTCCGTCTTCCTGGTCTCACTCACAGCTTCGGCGCAATCTCTTCGGTCCAGATCCGCGTGCGGTCCTCCGGCGAGAGGTGGCAGGCGGAGAAGTGTCCGCTGCCGACCTGCTGGAGCTCGGGACGCACGGTACGGGTGACATCGCCCTTGGGGACGTCCGCGTACGGGCAGCGGGGGTGGAAGGCACAGCCCGAGGGGACGTTGATGAGGCTCGGCGGCGAGCCCTTGACCGGGATGAGCCGCTCGGAGGTCTCCCGGTCGACGCGCGGCATCGAGCCGAGCAGCCCCCAGGTGTACGGGTGCTGCGGCCGCTCGAAGACGTCGTCGACCGAGCCGCGCTCCACGCACCGGCCGCCGTACATCACCAGGACGTCGTCGGCGATCTCGGCGACCACGCCGAGGTCGTGGGTGATGAGGACGACCGCGGAGCCGAACTCCTTCTGCAGGTCCCGGACGAGGTCGAGGATCTGCGCCTGGACGGTCACGTCCAGGGCGGTGGTCGGCTCGTCCGCGATGAGCAGCTCGGGGTTGTTGACCAGCGCCATGGCGATCATGGCGCGCTGGCGCATACCGCCGGAGAACTCGTGCGGGTAGCTGTCGACGCGCTTGGCGGGCTCGGGGATGCCGACCCGGTCGAGCATCTCGATCGCCCGCTTGCGCGCGGTCTTCTTGTTGACGTCGTGGTGGACCCGGTACGCCTCCACGATCTGGTTGCCGATCGTGTAGTACGGGTGCATCGCGGACAGCGGGTCCTGGAAGATCATCGCCATCTCGCGGCCGCGCAGCCGGCGCACCTCGTCCGGATCGGCGGAGATGAGCTCCTTGCCGCCGAGCCAGATCTCGCCGGACATCCGCACGTTCTTGCCGCGGGCGCCGAGCCGGTGCAGGCCCATGATCGCGAGCGAGGTGACGGACTTGCCGGAGCCGGACTCGCCCACGATGCAGAGGGTCTTGCCCTTCTCCACCTGGAAGCTGAGCCCGTCGACGGACTTGACCAGGCCGTCGTCGGTCGGGAAGTGCACCTTGAGGTCGCGGACCGTGAGGAACGCGTCGGGCGCGTCCGAGGGTGTGCCGGCGGGCTCACCCACGGCGGCCCCGGTCTTGGAGAGTTCGGTCACGAGAGCCTCACGCGAGGGTCGGCGGCGGCGTACAGCAGGTCCACCAGGAGATTGGCGATCACGACGAAGAAGGCTGCGAGCAGGGTCACGCCGAGGATGGGGGGAAGGTCGTTGTCGGTGATGCCCTGCACCGCGTACTGGCCGATGCCGGGCAGCGAGAACACCTTCTCGGTGATCACGGCACCGCCGAGCAGCAGGCCCAGGTCCATGCCGAAGACGGTGATGATCGGGGTCAGCGCGGCCCGCAGCCCGTGCCGGGTCACGACCTTGCGTTCCCGCAGGCCCTTGGCGCGGGCCGTGCGGATGAAGTCCTCGCTCATCGTCTCCAGCATGCCCGACCGGGTGAGCCGCGCGTAGATGGCGGAGTAGAGCAGGGCCAGCGAGCACCAGGCCGGGAAGAGCGTGTTGGCCCACTGCGCCGGGTTCTCGGTGAGCGGGACGTAGGTGCGGCCGAAGATCGGCCACTGGAAGGTGAACAGCAGCAGCGCCAGGTTGCCCGTGAAGAACATGGGCAGCGAGACGCCGGCGAGGGCGACGCCCATGAAGGTGCGGTCGAAGAGGCTGCGGGGCTTGAGGGCGGAGATCACACCGATCAGGACACCCGACAGCAGCCACAGCACGGCGGCGCCGCCGGCCAGCGAGAGGGTCACCGGGAGGCGGGAGGTGAGCTGCGGCCACACCTCGACGTGGTTCTTGAAGGAGTAGCCGAAGCAGGGCGCGTCGCAGTGGGCCGTCGTGGGGCCCAGGTTGTAGGTGGCGCCGCTGACGATCCCCTTGATGAAGTGCCAGTACTGGACGTACAGGGGCTGGTCCAGACCGAGGTTCTGCTTGACCGCGAGGATGTCCGCCTTCGTCGGGCTCTTTCCGATGTACTGCTGCGCGAGCTGGTCGGCGGTCTGACCGGCGAGCCGCGGCAGCAGGAAGAAGATCGCGAAGGTGACCGCGGTGACGACCAGCAGCAGGATCACTGCCGCGAACGTCCGACGGAGGATGTACGAGATCACGGGGACCGGCGCTGGCGCCCGCGGGCTGCGAAGCCCGCGGGCACCAATGCCTTCACCTGCCTTCCGGGGCTACTTCTTGGTCGTGCCGATGTTGAGGTAGTCGTACTGACCGCTGAAGGCCGCCGAGGACACCAGGTTGGTGTAGGTGGTCGGGCGGTACAGCAGGACCTTGAAGTAGGTCAGCGGGACGAGGGCCGACTGCTCCATCGCGCGCTTGTCGATCTGGGCGTACAGCGAGTTGCGCTCGGTGGCGTCCTCGGTGGCGATCGCCTTGCCGAGCATGTCGTTGATCTGCTTGTCGTCGATGTACGAGATGTTGGTGTTGCCGGACGGGCCGATCGCCGCACCGTTCAGGATCTGCTGGAGGAAGCCGTAGCCGGACGGCCAGTCGGCGCCCCACTGCATCATGTGCAGGCCGATGTTCTGCTTCTTGTTGAACTCCGGCACACCGATGTAGTCGGTGAAGTACTTGCCCGACGGGTACTGCTTCAGGGTGGCGTTGATGCCGACCTTCTTCAGCGAGGCGATGATCGCGGTGGCCGCGTCGATCTCCTGCGGGCGGTCGCTGCGCGCCGAGATGCTGGTGTTGATGGTCGTCTGGCCGCAGGCCTTCAGCTGGTCCTTGGCCTTGGCGACGTCACCCTTGTTGCCCTCGGTCGCGTAGGTGTCCGCCTTCTGGTAGCCGGTGATGTCCGGCGGCAGGACGGTGGTCGCGATCTCGCCGCGGATCGGACCGCCGAGAGCGGTCTGCACGGAGACCTTGTCGACGGCGTACTGGACGGCCTTGCGGCACTCCAGCTTGTCGAACGGGGCGACCTGGTTGTTGATCGCCATGTAGACGAGGCGGCCGCCGTAGGTGTTGTCGGTGTTGGCCTTCAGGGCGGGGTCGTTGACGACCTTCGCCTGCGTGGCGGCCTGGACGCCCGTGCCGCCGAGGTCGATCGCGGTGCCGGCCTGGACGTCCTGGTCGATCGTCTCGGCGTTGACCTTGAGCTTGACGACGATCTTGTCCGGGTACTGCTTGCGCAGCGGGTCCGTCTTCGGGTCCCAGTTCTCGTTGCGGACGAGGACGGCCTGCTTGCCCTCCTCGTAGCTCTCGAACTTGTACGAGCCGGAGGACACGATGTCCTTGACGTAGTCGATGCCCTTGTCCTTGGCCCGGGGCACCGGGGCCGTCTGCGGCGTCGCGACCAGGTAGTCGAACTCCTGGAAGGCCGTCTTGAGGCGGAAGACGATCGTGGTGTCGTCCGGCGTCTCGATGGACTTCAGGCCCGCGGGGTTCTTGTCCTTGTAGGGGCCCTTGTACTTGTCGCCGCCCTCGAGGAACTGCTGGAAGTAGTTCGGGCCGAGGGAGAGCACGTCACGCGCGAAGTTGGACCGCTCGACGGCGTACTTGACGTCCTTCGAGGTGATCGGGGTGCCGTCCTCGTACTTCAGGCCCGGACGCAGCTTGTACGTCCAGGTCTTGCCGCCGTCGCTCGGCACGCCCTTGCTCGCGGCGAGGTCCGGGACCAGGGTGTTGCCCTTGTCGCCCGCGGCGGGCTGGAAGGTCATCAGCGGGCGGGCGTAGAGCCGGCTGAGGTTGTACATGTACGCGTAGTACGTGTTGCCGGGGTCGAAGGAGTCCGGCACGTCCGAGTACTCGTACGTGACCGTCCCGCCCTTCTGGGTGGAGGCGTTGACGACGTCCTTGGTCGCGGCGTTGGCCTCAGCCGACTTCTTACCGTTGTTGTCCGAGTTGTCATCGGCCTTGCTGCAAGCCGAAAGCAGCAAGCTCGCACTGCCGATGGCCGCGACCGCGGCCAGCGCTGACCTTCGCATGATGGTCTGCTTCCCCTCCATTGATGGCAAAACTTGGGACTCCCGGGGCAGCCGCGGGTCAGCGGCTGCGCGGATCGAGAGCGTCACGGAGACCGTCGCCGAGCAGGTTGAACGCCAGGACGGTCACGAAGATGGCGAGACCGGGCACGATCATGAACTGGGGATCGACCTGGTAGAAGGCGACCGCCTGGTTGAGCATGCCGCCCCACGAGGCCTGGGGCGGCTGGATGCCGACACCGAGGAAGCTCAGGGACGCCTCGAAGAGAATGTTGGTCGGGATGAGCAGCGTCGAGTAGACGATGATCGGTCCCACGAGGTTCGGAAGCAGCTCCCGGAAGAGGATGTACGGGCCCTTGGCCCCCATCCCGCGCGAGGCGTCGACGAACTCCCGTTCGCGCAGGGCCAGCGTCTGGCCCCGGACGATGCGGCCCAGATAGGGCCAGTTGAAGAAACCGATGACGAAGACCAGCACGCCGATGTGCAGCGGCAGGCCCTCCAGGCCGAAGGCGCCGCCCTGCAGGGTCGCCGAGATGGCGATCGCGAACAGCAGGAGGGGGAACGCCAGGAAGGTGTCCATCAGCCGGCTGATGATCGTGTCGACGCGTCCGCCGTAGTAGCCGGCGACCACGCCGAGGATCGTGCCGATCGTGTTGGACAGGATCGTGGCGCCGAAGGCGACGACCAGCGAGACCCAGGAGCCCTCCAGGATGCGGGTGGCGATGTCCCGGCCGAACTTGGGCTCCACGCCGAGCGGGTGGTCCCAGCTCATACCGCCGAAGTCACCGGTGGGCAGCGAGGTGTTGGGGTCGATCAGGTCCTGGTTGAGGGCGTTGGGGTCCAGACCGAAGAGCGCCTGGAGGGGACGGGAGAGGACCGCCAGGAGGACCAGCAGGATCACCACGACCCCGCCGGCCACGGCCACCTTGTCCTTCTTGAAGCGGGTCCAGGCGATCTGCCCCAGGGAACGACCCTCGATCTGCCCCTTCTCGGCACCGACGAGGACAGCCTCGGGCTGTGCCTCGGCTTGCGCCCCGGTGGTCTCGATCGGTGCGGTCACAGTGACCTGACCCCTCTCGCCGGCGGTAACCGGCCTACAGCCGCCGCGAATTACGGCTTTGTCGACTTGCCTCGATCACCGGACCGATTCGATCCTGTGTCTGAGTCGGGAGTCTTCAGCGTCGCTGTGATCACCCGCCAGGTCTGACCGGGAATGTATGCGCAACCGTGATGCACTGCTAGGGATTCCGTTATCCGAACAGTGGGTAACAGCCTCCGGACGAAGGACAGTTGGGACACAGCGGCGAAATCGCCGACCTTCGCGACCATTCGGCGTCATCTACGCGCGAAGACATGTGTCTCTCCGGTGAAGGCCGTGAGACGCCGCGGGGCCTTCGGGGAGAGCTCTCCCGCCCTCAGTAACCGCCGCGGGCGGGAGGATAGCCGTACCCGGCCGCCGGCGCCCGGGGCGGGGCGGGGGCGGCCGCGTGGGCCTCGCGGTCGTAGAACGGGCGGGCGTTGGCGCGCAGCCACATGGCGACCGGGTCGTGCGCGTCGGTCATCGCCACCGTCGACACCGGCAGCCCGTCCGGCACGGCGGTGACGGACTGCTGCATCATCGCGCGCACGGCGTCCACGGCGGGCGGCGAGGCGTCGTACACGTCGAGGCCGATGGCGAGGTACGGCGCCCCCAGCGCCGGCTGCACCCAGGCGCGGCGCAGCGAGCGGACGGCCGGGGTGCGGTGGGCGTTCTGCGCGAGCAGGGCGTAGAACTGGGGGATATCGATGGCCGGTTCGGACAGGCGCAGCGGTCCGGCGGGGTGGCGGTCCAGGCCGCAGGCGATGCGGCGCAGGTCGAGCCAGGGGATGCCGACGCCGCCGCCGGGGGCGTGCGGGTTGAGCCAGAGGCCGTGGTGGTCCGGGTAGAGGAAGCGGGCCACTTCGAGGCCGTCGGCGACCTCGTACGACCGGTTCCAGCCGCTGGCGGAGAGCTCCTGGGCGGAGGTGACGCAGGGCGCGTAGCCGCAGCCGTCGACCTCCATGGTCCCGTACTGGGCGTCCGGGGAGCCGGCCTGGCCGTGCCACAGCAGCATCCAGACCTGGCCGGAGGCGGGGGTGGCGAGCGCGCGCAGCAGGGCCTCGTAGGCGTCGTAGCGCCCGGGGGTCACCTGGCGCAGCATGTGCTCGACCTGCCCGGTCGCGGTGCCGCTGGCGCTCACGCGTATCGCCCTTTCGAGAAGTACCCCGGTTGTGCAACCAGCTTAAGGCTCCGCCGGTCGGGGGGCGCCGGTGAGCTCGGGGTGCGCTGTCCGCTCACGGGCGCGACGGGCACGGGTCCGGCGCGGCCGGACACGCCCCTGGGGGCCGCCCCGGCCGGGGCACTAGAAGTCCCGCTGGTAGAACGGGCGGACGTTGGCCCGCATCCAGTCGCAGACCGGGTCCTGGGCGGCCTCCAGGAGGACCAGGTTGACCTGGGTCTTCAGGGGGGCCTTGGCGAGGGCCCGGCCCAGGGCGTCCAGGGGGAGGGCGCGGGCGTCGCCCTCCCAGTGGGTCAGTTCGACGCCGACGAACATGACCGGGTCGGCGGTCTCGACGGCGGCCATGCAGCGGCGGGCGGTGCGCACGACGCCGATCCCGGCGAACTCGGCGGAGGCGGCGGCGAGGAAGTCCACCGGGTCGTCCTGCCAGTCCGGTTCGAAGAGGCGGACCCGGCCGCCGGACGCGGGCCCGTCCAGCGGGGTGCGGCCGGCCCGGCACAGCTCGGCCACGGCCGGCGGCGGCAGCGGGACGCCGACCACGCCCTCCGGGTTCACGATGATGCCGACCTGCGGGGGCAGGCCGCGGGCGAACTCCACGGCGGGGGCGATGGTGTACGCCATGTGCGCCCCGGCGACCTGGCGGAACTGCTCCTCCGAGCTGAACACCGGCACGTAGGCCTGGCCGTCGATCTCCAGGGAGGGCAGGTCGAGCGGGCCGCTGTGCGGGCCGCCGCCGTTCGGCAGCGGGACCCAGACGAAGCTGCGGCCGAGCACCTCCACGATCCGGCCGCCGGCCGACGGGACGCCGAGGGAGGCGGACAGCACCTCCTCCAGCTCGTTGCCCGGCCATCCGCCGTGCGGGTGGGGACGCGCCTGCGCCGGGAGGTCCGGTGAGAGGTCCGCCGGGAAGTCCGCTGGGAAGTCCATCTGCCTACCGCCTGCCTGGTACCGCTGCTGTGGCTGAAAAGGCTAACCCGTTCGGCCCCGCCGGCCCACGGCCGTCGCCTCAGCCGGTGAAGGCGATCCGGTGCAGCGCGTCGGCCGCCGCCCGGTCCAGGAGGACCGCCGAGCCGCAGCCGGCGGGCAGCCTGCCCTCGGCCACGGAGGCCAGCAGGCGGGCGGAGGCCGAGCGGTGCCGCAGGAAGGCGTAGCGCGAGACGCCCCGGCCGCGCTCGCGCTGGCCGGCGAGGGCGTCGTCCACGGCGACGTCGAGGAAGAGCAGGTGCAGGGTGCCGCCGCGGCGGCGGGCCTCGCGGGCCAGCCAGCGGCGCACCCAGGCCTGGGTGCCGCAGTCGTGCACGACGACGCCCTCGCCGGAGCGCAGCGCGCGGCGCAGTCCGGCGTAGTGGGCGATCCGGACCAGGGGCCGGTAGAGGGCGTACGGCAGGAAGCGGGGCATGCGGCGGTCGAAGCGGTCGCGGGTGTCCTGGGAGTCGACGCGCCGGCCGCGCACGGTGCGCCGCATGAGCGTGGACTTGCCGCTGCCGGGCAGTCCGGTGACCACCACCAGGTCGCGGGGGCCGAAGAGCAGGGCGTGCGGGCTGCGCCCGGCGCGGTCGCGCAGGTCGCGGACGACGGACGCGGGCAGGGGGGCGCACGCGTCCCCGGCCGGTGCGGTCTGCTGCGGCAGGGCGATTCCCGAAGTCGTGGCGTAGACCGTGGTCCTGTTCATCGTGATCGTCCTCCCCTGGGGCGGTTCACGAGTTCCCCTCCCCCTCGAGTGTAAAGAGAAGGTAATGCGTGGGTCTCGCGTTTTCGTGCGCTTACTGCCACAGCACGGCTACAGATCACGGTCTGCCGTGAACGGGCCCGGCGTGCGATGATGGCGGCGCCAACTGCATACCGGCCGTTTGAATCCGCGCGGGAGAGTCCCCGGCCGTGCCGGGGCGCCGAAGGAGCAAGTCCCTCCCTTGAATCTCTCAGGCACCGTCACCGCGTGGGCGAGGCACATCTGAAAAGCGGGCCGCCGTTCCACGGCCGCCCCACCCAAGGTGCAAGTCCTGACCGCCGTGGAGCGGTGGTCATGGCGAACCTCTCAGGTTCCGATGACAGATGGGGAGGATCCACCTCGCCCGTGCCGTGCTGTCCCTGGGAGACGACCGACCGATGAGCAGTACCGAACTCCGCCGTACCGCGCTGGATGCCACGCATCGCGCGCTGGGCGCGACGATGACCGACTTCGCCGGCTGGGACATGCCCCTGCGCTACGGCTCCGAGCGCGACGAGCACGTCGCGGTGCGCACCCGGGCCGGTCTCTTCGACCTCTCCCACATGGGTGAGATCACGGTCACCGGCCCGCAGGCCGCCGGCCTGCTGGACTTCGCGCTGGTCGGCAGCATCGGCACGGTGAAGCCGGGCCGGGCCCGCTACACCATGATCTGCCGCGAGGACGGCGGCATCCTCGACGACCTGATCGTCTACCGCCTCGGCGAGAGCGAGTACATGGTCGTCGCCAACGCCTCCAACGCCCAGGTGGTGCTGGACGCGCTGACCGAGCGGGCGGCCGGCTTCGACGCCGAGGTGCGCGACGACCGGGACGCCTACGCGCTGCTCGCCGTGCAGGGCCCCGAGTCCCCGGGCATCCTCGCCTCGCTCACCGACGCCGACCTGGACGGTCTGAAGTACTACGCCGGGCTGCCCGGCACGGTCGCGGGCGTCCCGGCGCTGATCGCGCGCACCGGCTACACCGGCGAGGACGGCTTCGAGCTGTTCGTGAAGCCGGAGCACGCCGTCGAGCTGTGGCAGGCGCTGACCGAGGCGGGCGAGGGCGCCGGGCTGGTCCCGTGCGGTCTGTCCTGCCGGGACACGCTCCGCCTGGAGGCGGGCATGCCGCTGTACGGGCACGAGCTGACGACGGAGCTGACGCCCTTCGACGCCGGTCTCGGCCGGGTGGTGAAGTTCGAGAAGGAGGGCGACTTCGTGGGCCGCGCCGCGCTCGAGCGGGCCGCCGCCCGGGCCGAGCAGAACCCGCCCCGCGTCCTGGTCGGCCTGATCGCCGAGGGCCGCCGGATCCCGCGCGCCGGGTACGCGGTCGTGGCCGGCGGCGAGGTGGTCGGCGAGGTCACCTCCGGCGCCCCCTCCCCCACGCTGGGCAGGCCGATCGCCATGGCGTACGTCGACGCCGCGCACGCGGCCGTGGGCACCCCCGGGGTCGGCGTGGACATCCGGGGCAGCCACGAGCCGTACGAGGTCGTGGCACTGCCGTTCTACAAGCGCCAGAAGTAGCCCCGGAAGCAGACACCGGGCGGGCGGGGCTCTCCGGCGTCCCGCCCCGCCCGCGTCCGCGTCCGTGCCGCCCGCCTGCGGTCCACCACAGTCCCCCGTCGTTCAGCACCGTCCCGCATACAGGAGAATTCAGGTCATGAGCAACCCCCAGCAGCTGCGTTACAGCAAGGAGCACGAGTGGCTGTCGGCCGCCGAGGACGGCGTCTCGACGGTCGGCATCACGGAGCACGCGGCCAACGCGCTCGGTGACGTCGTCTTCGTCCAGCTCCCCGCGGTCGGCGACACCGTGTCCGCGGGCGAGACCTGCGGCGAACTGGAGTCGACCAAGTCGGTCTCCGACCTGTACTCCCCCGTCTCCGGCGAGGTCACCGAGATCAACGAGGACGTCGTCGGCGACCCGTCGCTGGTGAACTCGGCGCCCTTCGAGGGCGGCTGGCTGTTCAAGGTGCGCGTCAGCGAGGAGCCGGGCGACCTGCTCTCCGCCGACGAGTACACCGAATTCGCCGGCGCCTGAGGAGTCACGGTCCCATGTCGCTCCTGAACACCCCCCTGCACGAGCTGGACCCCGACGTCGCGGCCGCCGTCGACGCCGAGCTGGTCCGCCAGCAGTCCACCCTCGAGATGATCGCCTCCGAGAACTTCGCGCCCGTCGCGGTCATGGAGGCGCAGGGCTCGGTCCTCACCAACAAGTACGCCGAGGGCTACCCCGGCCGCCGCTACTACGGCGGCTGCGAGCACGTCGACGTGGTCGAGCAGATCGCCGTCGACCGGGTCAAGGCGCTCTTCGGCGCCGAGCACGCCAACGTGCAGCCGCACTCCGGTGCCCAGGCCAACGCGGCCGCGATGTTCGCGCTGCTCCAGCCGGGCGACACGATCATGGGTCTGAACCTCGCCCACGGCGGGCACCTGACCCACGGCATGAAGATCAACTTCTCCGGCAAGCTGTACAACGTGGTCGCCTACCACGTCGGCGACGACGGCCGGGTCGACATGGCCGAGGTGGAGCGCCTCGCCAAGGAGAACAGGCCGAAGCTGATCGTGGCCGGCTGGTCGGCCTACCCGCGGCAGCTGGACTTCGCCGCGTTCCGCAGGATCGCGGACGAGGTCGGCGCGTACCTGATGGTCGACATGGCGCACTTCGCCGGTCTGGTCGCGGCGGGCCTGCACCCGAACCCGGTGCCGCACGCGCACGTGGTGACCACCACCACCCACAAGACGCTGGGCGGCCCGCGCGGCGGTGTGATCCTCTCCACGGCCGAGCTGGCCAAGAAGATCAACTCCGCCGTCTTCCCCGGTCAGCAGGGCGGTCCGCTGGAGCACGTGGTGGCCGCCAAGGCCGTCGCCTTCAAGGTCGCCGCGAGCGAGGACTTCAAGGAGCGCCAGCGTCGTACGCTGGAAGGCGCCCGCATCCTGGCCGAGCGCCTGGTGAAGGACGACGCGAAGGCGGCGGGCGTCTCCGTCCTGACCGGCGGCACCGACGTCCACCTGGTCCTGGTCGACCTGCGCGACTCCGAGCTGGACGGACAGCAGGCCGAGGACCGCCTGCACGAGGTCGGCATCACGGTCAACCGCAACGCCGTCCCGAACGACCCGCGTCCGCCGATGGTGACCTCCGGTCTGCGCATCGGCACGCCGGCCCTGGCGACCCGCGGCTTCACGGCCGAGGACTTCGCCGAGGTCGCGGACGTGATCGCCGAGGCGCTGAAGCCGTCCTACGACGCGGAGGCCCTCAAGGCCCGGGTGAAGACCCTGGCCGACAAGCACCCGCTGTACCCGGGTCTGAACAAGTAGACACCGTACGTCCGGGGGTGCCGTGCCCGTCACGAGCGGGCCGGCACCCCGCCTTTTCGCACCACCCTGCGCACCACCCCCGTTCTGAGGAGTTCCCGTGGCCATCTCGGTCTTCGACCTGTTCTCGATCGGTATCGGTCCGTCGAGTTCGCACACGGTCGGTCCGATGCGCGCGGCGCGCATGTTCGCCCGTCGTCTGCGCAACGAGGAGCTGCTGGACTGTGTCGCCTCGGTCCGTGCCGAGCTGTACGGCTCGCTCGGCGCCACCGGCCACGGCCACGGCACACCCAAGGCGGTGCTGCTCGGCCTGGAGGGCGCCTCGCCGCGCACGGTGGACGTGGAGAGGGCCGACGACCGCGTCGGGACGATCCGGGCCTCGGGCCGCCTGCGTCTCCTCGGCGAGCGCGAGATCGCCTTCTCCTGCGACGACGACCTGGTCCTGCACCGCCGCAAGGCCCTCCCCTACCACGCCAACGGCATGACCCTGCGGGCGTACGACGCGGCCGGCACCGAGGTGCTGGCCAAGACGTACTACTCGGTCGGCGGCGGCTTCGTCGTGGACGAGGACGCGGTGGGCGCCGACCGCATCGTGCTCGACGACACGGTGCTGAAGTACCCCTTCCGCACCGGCGACGAGCTGCTGCGCCTGACCCGGCAGACCGGCCTGTCGATCTCCGCGCTGATGCTGGAGAACGAGCGGGCCTGGCGCACCGAGGACGAGATCCGCGAAGGCCTGCTGGAGATCTGGCGCGTGATGCAGGCGTGCGTGGCGCGCGGCATGTCCCGCGAGGGCATCCTGCCGGGCGGCCTGAAGGTCCGCCGCCGGGCCGCGAACACCGCCCGCAAGCTGCGCTCCGAGGGCGATCCGCAGGCCCTGGCCATGGAGTGGATCACGCTCTACGCGATGGCGGTGAACGAGGAGAACGCGGCCGGCGGCCGGGTCGTCACGGCGCCGACGAACGGCGCGGCCGGCATCATCCCGGCGGTCCTGCACTACTACATGAACTTCGTCCCCGGCGCCGACGAGGAGGGCGTGGTCCGCTTCCTCCTCGCGGCCGGCGCGATCGGCATGCTGTTCAAGGAGAACGCCTCGATCTCCGGCGCCGAGGTCGGCTGCCAGGGCGAGGTGGGCTCCGCCTGCTCGATGGCGGCGGGCGCGCTCGCCGAGGTGCTGGGCGGCAGCCCCGAGCAGGTCGAGAACGCCGCCGAGATCGGCATGGAGCACAACCTGGGGCTGACCTGCGACCCGGTCGGCGGCCTCGTCCAGATCCCGTGCATCGAGCGCAACGGCATGGCCGCGGTGAAGGCGGTCACGGCGGCGCGGATGGCGATGCGCGGCGACGGCACGCACAAGGTGTCCCTGGACAAGGTCATCAAGACGATGAAGGAGACCGGCGCCGACATGTCGGTCAAGTACAAGGAGACGGCCCGGGGCGGGCTGGCGGTCAACATCATCGAGTGCTGAGGGGCCGGCGGTGACGGGTGGGGGCGGCGTCCTGCGGGTGCCGGTGGGGGAGGACGCGGAGCGGTGGATCACCCGTGCGGGCTGCCGCCGCGTCCTGTTCGTCGTGCACAACGTGACCTCCGCGACCCGCCTGCTGGACGTGCTGCCGCTGTTCCACGGCGACGTCCGTGTGCAGTTGTTCGTCACCTGCACGGGCTCGTCCCCGTTCCTGGCGGGGGTGCCCGAGCTGCTGGCGCGGACGGGTCTTCCGGTGCTGCCGTGGGAGCAGGCCAAGGCGACGGCGTTCGACCTGGCGGTGGCGGCGAGCTACGGGGGCGAACTGGGGGCGATACAGGGCAAATTGGCTGTATTGTCACACGGGGTCGGTTACAATAAGAAGCTGGCCACACCGGACACCGGACACCGGACACCGGACACCGGACACCGGACACCGGACACCGGACACCGGACACCGGACACCGGACACCGGACACCGGTTTTCGGTCTGTCTCCGGACTGGCTCCTGGAGGACGGGCGTCCGCTGGCCACCGCGACCGTCCTGTCCCACCCCGAACAGCTGGAGCGGCTGCGCGCCTCCTGCCCGGAGGCCGCGCCCACCGCGGTGCTGGCGGGGGACCCGTGTTTCGACCGCATCCTCGCCGCCCTCCCCCAGCGTGAGCGCTTCCGCCGCGCGCTGGGCGTGGCGCCGGGCCAGCGGCTGGTCGTCGTCAGCTCGACCTGGGCGCCCCGTTCCCTCTTCGGCGGTGGCGCCGCCGCGGCGGGATCCCCCCCGGCGGACGCGGACGACCTGCTGCCCTGGCTGCTGTCCCGCCTGACCGCGGAACTGCCCGCCGACGAGTACCGGACGGCCGCCGTCCTCCACCCGAACATCTGGTACGGCCACGGCCCCGGACAGGTCCGCGCGTGGCTGGACAACGCCCGGCGGGCCGGCCTGAGCGCCGTCGCGCCGCTCGACGGGTGGCGGCAGGCCCTGATCGCGGCCGACTGCGTCCTCGGGGACCACTCCAGCGTCACCTACTACGCGGCGGCCATCGGCGTCCCCGTCCTCCTCGGGGCGTTCCCCCAGGAGGACCTCGACCCGCGCTCCCCCGTGGCCGCCCTCGGACGCGCGGCCCCCCGTCTCGTGCGCCGCGGCAGTCTGCGGGCGCAGATCGACCGGACGATCGCCTCCCACGAGGCCGGCCGGTACCGGGAGCTGGCGGAGCAGACCAGTTCGGCGCCGGGGGAGTCGGCCGCGCTGCTGCGGCGCCTGTTCTACGGCCTGATGGGCATCGCGGAGCCCGCGGGCCATCCGGCGCTGCTCGACCCGCTGCCCCTCCCGCCCTACGAGCCCGCCCGCCGCACCGCACCGGTCCGCGTGCTCGCCGGGAACATCGGCGAGGACCCGCCGCAGGTGGCGGTCGTCCGGCACTCCGTGACCGGCGACGAGCCCGACCCGTCCGCTCCCCCGGCGCTCCGCGTGGAGTCCGCCCACACGGTGGTCGACGAGGAGACGCGGGAGGCCGGCCGGCTGCGGATCGCGGACGTCGTCGTACGGCACGCGGCCGGGGACGATCCGCGCCTCGGCCCGCCCGGCGCCTGGACGGCGGAGGCGCTCGCCCGGTACCCGTACTGCGGGCTGGCCGTCTACGTCGACGGCCCGGACCGCTGTGTCGTGCGCACCCGTGAGGGCACGCTCGTACGGCTGTCCGCCGTCGCGGGGCCGGACGGGCGGCCCGACCTGTGCGACCCCGCCGCGTACGCCTCCGCGCTCCACGCCTGGCTGGCCGGCGGGAGGTCCCTGGCCGGGGCCGTCCCCCGGATCACCGTGCGCACCGGCGCCGCGGCGCACCTCGTCGGTGTCGAGCCGCTCCCGCCGTCCTCGTGCTGAGCCGGTCTCACCGCTCCAGTTCGGCCAGCCGGGCCCGCACCCGGTCGAGCCCGGCCCGGTCCCCGCACTCCTCGTAGCACGCGGCGGCGGTGAGCAGATCGTCCGCCTCCCGGTCCGGCCGGTCCGCGAGGCGGTGGCAGCGGGCCCGCAGTTCGGCGGCGTCGGCGAGCCGGAGCCCGGCCCCGGCCTCCGTCATGGCCGTGACGGCTCCGTCCAGGCACACCAGCGCGAGGTCCGGGTCACCCGCGGCCAGGTGTGTCTCGCCCAGGCTCATGTGGACCCGGCCCGCGTTGTAGGGGTCGCCGCCCTCCGGCAGCCGGCGGAAACGCGCGAGCGCGTCGTTCAGCCGGGCGAGGGCGGCCGGGAACTGCCGTTGCCCGGCCTGGGCGCGGCCGATGTGGTGCACCAGGAGGGCGGTGGCACGCTCCTTGTCCTCCCACCCGTCCTCGCCCCGCCGGACGCGCTCCCAGATCCCCAGCGCGTCCTCGAAGCACCGCTGGGCCCGTGCGTACTGCCACTGCCTGAGATGGAGCAGTCCCCGGGCCTCGACGGCGCTCGCCCGTCCCCGGTGATGACCGCAGGACCGTTCGGCGGCCACGGCCTCCTCCAGGGCCGCCGCCGCGTCGTCCGCCCGCCCGGCGCCCATGTACCCGAAGGCGAGCTGGACCAGCATCCGGCCCACCGCCCGCGGGTCTCCGAACTCCGCCGCGCAGCGCCGGGCGGCCTCGACACCGAGCAGGTGGGTGTCGATCCACTGGGCGTGGAAGCCGAGCTTCAGGTGCAGTCCCCACATCGCCTCGCACAGCTGCCACACGAGGTCGTGGAAGCCGTGGTGGGCGGCGGCCCGGACGACGGCCGCGAGGTTCTCCCGTTCACGGCGCAGTTCCTCCAGCGCCCGCCTGCCGTCCGCCGGCCCGCGGTCCGCCGGGAGGGCGAGGCGCGCGTAGGCGGAGCCGAGCCTCCAGCGCAGCGGCATGACCCGGAAGTCCGCCTCCGCCGCGAACCGCAGGTACGCGACCGCGACCCTGCGGACCGCGGCGGCCATGCGGCCGTGCCCGTCCTCGGCGACCGCGAGCCCACGCGCGTGGGCCCGGGTCAGGTCGTGGAAGCGGTAGCGCTCCGCCCCGACCTCCTCCAGCAGGTGCACACCGGCCAGTTCCTCCAGCAGTCCGCGGGCGCGCTCCTCCTCGACGTCCGCGGCACGGGCCGCGCACATGACGGTCACCGTGGGCCAGGCCCACACCGCGATCGCCCGGTAGAGGGCGGCGCAGTCGGCGGAGAGTTCGCCGTACGCGACGTCCTGCGCGCGGCGGACCGGGTCGGCGGGTGCGTCCGTGGTGTCCGGGGTGCCGTCCTGCACGGCGTCGCCTCCCTGGCCGTGGATCCGTTCGGACAACTGCCGCGCCACCCGCTCCCAGGCCAGGTGTTCGCGGACGGCGAGACCGGCGCCCGCGGTGCACAGGGCGAGCGGGACTCCGCCCGCCGCCTCCGCCACGGCCCGGACGGCCGCCTCCTCGCCCGCGGGCCGCCCGCCCTCCGCGACCCGCCGGAGCAGGCGCACGGAGTCCTCGACCGACAACGGCCCGACGGTGCGCGCACGGGCCCCGTACTCGCCCACCAGCCGGGCCTGCCGGTAGCGGCTGGTCACCAGGACGAGGCTGCCGGGCGAGGCCGGGAGCAGCGGGACCACCTGGGCGTCGTCGTGGGCGTTGTCCAGGACGACCATGAGGCGCCGGTCGGCGGTGCAGTCCCGGTACAGGTCCCGCTGGCGCGCCTCGTCGCCCGGCACGTCGGCGGGCGGGACACCGAGCAGTTCCAGGAAGCCCTCCAGCACGTCGGAGGGCGACAGTGCCGTGCCCGAGGAGGCACCGGCCAGGTCCACGAACAGGACGCCGTCGGGGAAGCGCTCCCGGAGGGCGTAGGCGCACCGGACGGCGACCGCGGTCTTGCCGATGCCGCCCGGCCCGGTGAGGACGGCGACCGTCGGCGCTCCCGGTGCGGGTTCCGCGTCGTCCAGGAGCGCGGTGATCCACGCGAGCACGTCCTCGCGGTCCGTGAACGCGGCGGTCGAGGGCGGCAGCGTCCGCGGGCGGAACGCGCCGTGGGCGAGAGCGGGCACGGGACGCGGCGCCAGCGAGGACGCCTCGCGGGCCCACTCCGCCACCTCGCGGGCGAACTCCGGTGACGTGCGCGCGAGTTCCGCCAGGCGCAGGGCGGCCTCCGCGCGCTCGGACTCGGTGACGGGCAGAACGGGGCGCCGTTCCTCCTCGCCCGCGGCAGTACCGGAGGCCGCGTCCCCCTCGCCGGCGGGTGCCCGTGTCAGCAGGCCGTAGAGCCTCTCCGAGGCGCGCCTGCCCACCTCCCCGCCCGCTCCGGTGAGAGAGCCCGTCGCGACCGTCCCGACGGCCGATAACACCATGCTCACCAACGGCTCCACCCGGACCTCCCCCGTCTCGCCGTGCCGACGATGGTATCGGCAGGACCGGCGGGCGGGGGCGGCGTCCCGGACACCCGCGGCCGTCTCACATCCTGAAACAGGCTTTCCGTCAGACAAGACGCCTGGGATCGTTGCAGGGCACACACATGTCGCATCGATGAAAGACCGAGCCATGCCCGCACCAGCCACCGGTTCAGCCCAGGCACCCGTCAACTCGCGGTCCCGCGTGCTCATCGCCAGCCTCATCGGCACGACGATCGAGTTCTACGACTTCTACATCTACGCGACCGCCGCGGTCCTGGTCTTCCCCTCGCTCTTCTTCCCGAAGAGCGACCCGACCACGGCACTGCTGTCGTCCTTCGCGGTGTTCGGCGCCGCGATGGTCGCCCGCCCCGTCGGAGCCGTCTTCTTCGGACACCTCGGCGACCGGCTCGGCCGCAAGAAGACGCTGGTGGTGTCGCTGCTGACGATGGGCATCGCCACCTTCCTCATCGGCGTCCTGCCGACCTACGCGCAGGCCGGCTGGGCCGCCACCGCGCTGCTGGTGCTGATGCGGCTCGCGCAGGGCTTCGCGCTCGGCGGCGAGTGGAGCGGTGCCGCGCTGGTCGCGACCGAGAACGCCCCCCGCGGCAAGCGCGCCCTGTACGGCACCTTCCCGCAACTGGGCGCCCCGCTCGGCTTCATCATCGGCAACGGCCTGTTCCTGATCATCGGCGCGCTGCTGCCGTCCTCGGCCGGCGCCGACCCCACCCAGCCCTCCGAGGCCTTCGCGAGCTGGGGCTGGCGCATCCCGTTCCTGTTCTCCGCCGTGATGGTCGCCATCGGCCTGTGGGTGCGCTCGCGGCTGGTGGAGTCGGCGGTGTTCACCAGGACCCAGGAGACCGGGAAGGTGCGCAAGCTGCCGCTGGCCACCGTGGTCCAGGGCCACTGGAAGCAGCTGATCCTGGGCACGTTCATCATGCTGGCGACGTACGTGCTGTTCTACCTGATGACCACGTTCTCGCTGAGCTACGGGCGTACCGCCGAGGACGCCGAGGTGCCGGGGCTGGGCTACAGCTACACGACGTTCGTCCTGATGATGATCTTCGGGGTGCTGTTCTTCGCCGTGTTCACCCTGGTCTCCGGCCCGCTCGCCGACAAGTACGGCCGCCGTACGACGCTGGTCTGGATCACCGCCGCGATCGTGGTCTTCGGCCTGGTCTGGGTGCCGCTGATCGGCCTGGGCACGCTGGGCGTGGTGCTGTGGCTGGTGCTCGGCTTCACGCTGATGGGCATGACGTTCGGCCCGATGGGCGCGCTGCTGCCCGAGCTGTTCCCGACCAGCGTGCGCTACACCGGCTCCGGCGTCTCGTACAACGTCAGCTCGATCCTCGGCGCGGCCGTCGCGCCGTTCATCGCGGTCGCGCTGTGGGAGGCCGGGGACGGCTCGCCGTGGCTGGTCGGCGTGTACCTGTCCTCGATGGCGGTGCTGACGCTGGTCGCGCTGCTGCTGTCCAAGGAGACCAAGGACGTCTCGCTGGAGGAGGGGGAGGACGCCGCGGACGGTGAGGGCACGCCCGCCCCGGCCGTCGCCTCCGCCTCCTGAACCGACCGGCGCACTCCCCCGCCGTACGCCGAGCGCCCACGCGCCCGGCGTACGGGGTGCCGGTCCCGGGCATAACAACAACTCCTGCCCTCGGGGCACTTCGGCCCCACCGGCATCCGAGGGAGTTCCCATGCTGCGTGGTATCGACGTGAGTGCGTACCAGTCCTCCGCCTACGACACGGACGGCCTCTCCTTCGTCTTCATCAAGGCGACGGAGGGGCGTTCGTACGTCAGCCCGAAACTCACCGACCAGACGAAGCGGGCGCGCGACGCCGGGCTCGTCGTCGGCTTCTACCACTTCCTGTGGCCGGGCAACCTCGACGCCCAGGCCGAGTACTTCCTGTCCAAGACCCCGGACAGGAAGGGTGACATCCTCGCCGTCGACTGGGAGACGACCGGCGAGGGGACCCGCGCGAGCAACGCGGAGAAGGACCGCTTCGTCCGCAGACTGAAGGAACTCCGCCCGGACAACCGGGTCGTCCTCTACTGCAACCGCCACTTCTGGCTGACTGTGGACACCACCTCGTACGCCGGCGACGGTCTCTGGATCGCCGACTACGTGACGGCCGGCAAGCCGCGCATCAAGGCGAAGTGGCGCTTCCACCAGTACACCGACGACCCGGTGGACACCAACGTCGCGGACTTCGAGAGCAAGGACGCCCTGAAGGAGTGGGCCCAGGGCGCCTGAGCCCCGGGCCCGGCCCCCGTCGGCCCGTCTCGGCCTGTCGGCCCGTCTCGGCCTGTCGGCCCGTCTCGGCCCGTCAGCCCCGGAAGTCCGCCCGGTGCTCCGGGGGCGCCTCCGCCAGTGCCTTGGCGACTTCCTCCACGCCCGCGCGCAGGCCGTACACCGGCGTGCCGGGCTGCTGGCGCCAGGAGTCGTCGATGCCGCCCGCGTCGACGGTGTCAAAGCCGAGCTCCTCGATCAGGGCCCGCGCCTTCGCCTTGGCCGCCTCGTCGTCACCGGCGACGGGGAGGGCGATCCGGTCGGGGGCGCCGGTGAACAGCACCGACCCATGGACGCGACCGGCTGTTCCGGTACGGGCGCCCCCTCCCGCGGCACGACGAGGGGGGCGCCCGCCGGTGTACCGGTCCGGGCGCCCCCTCGGCGTCGCCTACTTGTTCAGGTGCGCCCAGAATTCGTCGAACGACAGCTTCTTGTCACCGTTGAGGTCACGGCCGGCGATGATCGCCTCCGCCACCGACTCGGTGACGTTCCAGTCACCGCCCTGCGCGAGCGCGGCCTTGAACTCGGCCGCGGTGATGAGACCGTCACCGTCCGTGTCGATCCGCTCGAACTGCTTGCGCGCTTCCTCGATGTCCGCCACCGATCCGCCCCTCATTCCGTGCTCCGGCCGTGCTGTCGCACGCCACTGACGCAGGTCAGATTAGCCGTCGGCCTCAGCGGTCCGTCACCCGCATCTCGAACCAGGTGGTCTTCCCGAGCGGCAGCAGGTCCACGCCCCAGCGCTCGGACAGCTTGTCGACCAGGAAGAGTCCGCGTCCGCTGACGTCCGTCTCCTGGACGGGCATCAGGCACGGCAGCCCGCGCGAGGGGTCGCGGACCTCGACGCGGATCCGGCCGGGGCGACGGCGCAGGTGGAGGCCGAAGGCGCGGGCGCCGGTGTGGCGTACGGCGTTGCCGACCAGCTCGGAGACGAGGAGGACGGTTTCCTCCGTCACCTTGGGGGACAGGTGCCACTGGCGCAGGACCACGACCTGGGCCAGGCGGCGGGCGATGGCGGCGGACTCGGGACGGGACGGCAGCAGGACGTCGCCCTCCGCCGGATTGCCGTACAGCTCGATCGCCTTGAGCCCGTGCTCGTCCTCGACCGCAGGCGACCAGCGTGCGGCGGTCGCACGTCCGGCCCCCCGCGGCTGTTCCGTACCCTCCAGCCCCGCCATGTCCCCATCATGGCCGTCCAGAACGGGCCCCGGGGGCGTTCCCGGGGAATACGCCGGTGCGAAGGCGGGGCGCCACGGTGGGCGCGTGGCATGTGCCGGAGGCATTTCGGCACCGCAGACATCGGTGCTGACCTGCGCGGACGACTCGGCCGGAGACAAGCGGCGGGCTCCCTCGACAAGGCACGCTTAATGGCGCGTTAAGGCTGCCATAAACCGCCCGGCCGAGGGGCCCGCTCCGGTCACCGCGTCAGCCGAAAGGGAGTCAGACGAACTCGGCCTTCCCGGGGCCCTCCTCCACGAAGCTGCGCATGCCGCGTTCGCGGTCCTCGGTGGCGAACAGGCCCGCGAACCAGTTGCGTTCGACGGCGAGGCCGGTGTCGATGTCCGTCTCCAGGCCGGTGTCGATCGCCTCCTTGGCGGCGCGCAGGGCGATCGCGGGGCCCTTGGCGAGGCGGGCGGCCCAGGCGTGCGCCTGTTCGTAGACCTCGGCGGCGGGGACGACGCGGTCGACCAGGCCGATGGCGAGGGCTTCGTCGGCCTTCACCTGGCGGCCGGTGAAGATGAGGTCCTTGGCCTTGGAGGGGCCGATCAGCCGGGCCAGGCGCTGGGTGCCGCCCGCGCCGGGAATGAGGCCGAGCAGGATCTCGGGCTGTCCCAGCTTGGCGTTCTCGCCGGCGATGCGGAAGTCGGCGCAGAGGGCGAGTTCGCAGCCGCCGCCCAGCGCGTAGCCGGTGACGGCGGCGACGACGGGCTTGGGGATGCGGGCGACGGCCGTGAAGGAGTCCTGCAGGGCGCGGGCGCGCAGGATCATCGCCGCGTGGTCCATCGCCTGCATCTCCTTGATGTCCGCGCCGGCCGCGAACACCTTCTCGCCGCCGTGGACGACGACGGCGCGTACGTCGTCGCGGCGCGTGGCCTCCTCGGCGAGTTCCTTCAGCCGGTCCTGGGTGGCGATGTCCAGCGCGTTCATGGGCGGTCGGTCCAGGCGCAGCGTGCCGACGCCGTCCGCGACTTCGAGATGTACGGTCATGCCCCGCAGGTTAGCGGGGGTTAACGGCTGTCGTCGGTGCCGATGCTCACATCCGGCCGGGGGTCCGGGGGTCGCCCCCCGGGCAGGCACAGCGCGGGGGTTAACGGCTGTCGTCGGTGCCGATACTCACATCCGGCCGGGGGTCCGGGGGTCGCCCCCCGGGCAGGCACAGCGCGGGGGTTAACGGCTGCCGTCGGTGCCGATACTCACATCCGGCCGGGGGTCCGGGGGGCGCCCCCAGCGGGAACGGCCCCGGTGCCGTACCTCACATCGAGGGCACCGGGGCCGTGCGTCACGCCGTGCGGGCGGGGGTCAGGCCTTCCACTTCTCCCAGGGCATGTTCCAGCCGTTGAGGCCGTTGTCGGGGGCGATGACCGCGTCGTTGGAGTTCTTGACGACCACGACGTCGCCGATGAGCGAGTTGTCGAAGAACCAGGCGCCCGGTGTCTTGCCGTCCCAGCCGCCCTGCACGTCGCGCAGGCCGATGCAGCCGTGGCTGGCGTTGCGGTTGCCGAAGGCGTCGCCGCCCCAGTAGTTGCCGTGGATGAAGGTGCCGGAGGTGGACAGGCGCATGGCGTGCGGGACGTCCTTGATGTCGTACTCGCCGCCGTAGCCGACGGTCTCGCCGTTCATCCGGGTCACCTCGAGCTTCTCGGTGATGACCATCTGGCCGTTCCAGGTCTCGTAGCCGGGGGCGCCGGTGGTGACCGGGATGGTCTTGAGCACCTTGTCGTCCCGTTCGACCCGCATCGTGAGCTTCTTGGCGTCCACGACGGAGACCTGCTTGCGGCCGATGGTGAAGGAGACGGTCTTGCGCTGCTTGCCGTAGACGCCTTCGCGGCCCTCGACGCCGTCGAGGGCGAGGTCGACGGTGACCTTGGTGCCGGCCTTCCAGTACTTCTCCGGGCGGAAGTCCAGGCGGTCGTTGCCGAACCAGTGGCCCTCGACCTCGACGGCCGGCTCGGTCCTGATCCGGATGGCCTTCTCGACGTCGTCGGGGTTGGTGATGCCCCGGGTGAAGCGGAGGGAGAACGGCATTCCGACGCCGACCGTGGAGCCGTCCTCGGGGGTGAAGGTGCCGATGAAGGTGTTCTTCGGCGTCAGGGTGGTGAAGCGGGAGTCCTCGGCCGCGGTGCGGCCCTCGGCGTCCTTGGCGACCGCGTGCACGGTGTACGCGGTGGAGGCTGCCAGGTGGGTGGACGGCGTCCAGGCGGCGCCGTCCCCGGATATCGTCCCGTCGACCGGGGTGCCCTCGGAGTCCTTGACGACGACCTCGGTCAGCCTGCCCTTGGCGGCGGTGACCTTGAGGGTGCCGCTGGTGTCGACGGACGTGGCGCCGTTGGCGGGCGCGATGGTGACGACCGCCTCGGACTGCTTGCTCTGCGCGGCGGTGGAGTCCTTGCCGGTCCCGCCCTTGCCGTTCCCGGACCCCGCTTCCGCGCCGCCTCCGCCGCAGGCGCTCACCGCCAGCAGCACGCCGAGCATCAGCGCCGGCAGCCCCCTGCGGGTCCCCCTGCCGGTTCTCCTGCGGACTCCCCCGCCGTTCCGCCCCCGGATGCCGGCCGACGCCGTCCCCGATATCGGACGCACGTTCACCTTGTCTCCCCTCGCCGGGCCCCTCGCGGCCCGCGCCCCAGTGCGCACACTCACGCACCGGCGCATCGTAACGGCAGGCCAGGGGCGTTGCGGCCGGAGGAAATGTCACCGTTCCGTACCGAGTTGGCGGGGCCGGGGAGATCCGGGTGTCCGGGCGCCGGGTCACTTCACCGCGCTGCCCGCCTTCCACTCCCGCCAGCTCATGTTCCAGCCGCCGAGCCCGTTGTCGGGGGCGACCTTTCTGTCCTTGCTGCGGACGACCTCGACGACGTCGCCGATCAGGCTGCGGTCGAAGAACCAGCCCGCCGGGGTCTGGGACCCGCCGCCCTTGACGTCGCGCAGGCCGATGCAGCCGTGGCTGACGTTGGCCCGGCCGAAGGTGTCGTCGGGCGCCCAGTAGTTGCCGTGCAGGAAGGTGCCGGAGCTGGTCAGGCGGATGGCGTGCGGGACGTCCGGGATGTCGTACTCGCCGCCGAAGCCGACCGTGCGGCTGTTCATGCGGGTCACGTCGAGCATCTCCGTGATCACCATCTTGCCGTTGTAGGTGGGGGTCTTCGGCGCCCCGGCGGTGATCGGCACGGTGGCCAGCAGGGTGCCGTCGCGGCGCACCTGCATGGTCCGGTCGGCGGCGTCGACGAGGGAGACCTGGCTGCGGCCGACGGTGAAGGTGACGGTCTTGTGCTGGAGCCCGTAGACCCCCGGCGCGCCCTCGACGTCCCGCAGCCTCAGGTCGACGGTGACGCGGGTGCCGGGCTTCCAGTAGTGCTCGGGCCGGAAGTCGAGGCGGTCCTTGCCGAACCAGTGGGGGCGGATCTCGGTGGCGGGCTCCGCGGTCACCGAGACGGCCCGCTCGACGGCGGCGCGGTCGGTGATCTCCCGGCTGAACTCCAGCGAGACGATCATGCCGGTGCCGACGACCGAGCGGTTCTCGGGGGCGACGTAGCCGATGAAGCGTTCCTCGGGGACGTAGGTGGTGAAGGTGGTGTGCCGGGCGCTGCGGCGGCCGTGGCCGTCGACGGCGACGGCGTCGACGGTGTACTTGGCGGCGAGCGCGAGCCGGTCGTCGTCGGGGCGCCAGCTCCGGCCGTCGGCGGAGATCCGGCCGGGCACCGGGGTGTCCCGCGCGTCCTGCGACCTGACGACCTTCACCGACTCCAGCCGGCCGTCGGCGACCCGCACCGACAGCTTCTTCCCCGGCCGGACGCCCTTGCTCGCGTCGCGCGGGGTGACGCGGATCAGGTCCTCGGGGGACGGCGCCTTGCCGAACACCTCGCCGATCCCGGAACCGATGCCGGAGCCGAAGTCGCTGCCGATGCCGCTGCTGCCCGAGGTGCATCCGGCGGCCCCGGCCAGCAGTCCTGCCCATGTCATGAAGGCGGCCAGTGCGGCCCCCGCGCGCCGTGCGCGCCCATGTACGTGCCTCACATCCACCCGTAACGACCGGCCCGCCCTGGGGAAACGTGAGTGCGAGCCATGCGGTGGGCAGAACAGTGGGGAGGACGACGCGACGGGGAGCAGCGGTCGGGACACCGCGCGCCCTCTTCCCGTCTCCGCCACGTCGTTCCACGAGCCGCAGGAGGCTGACAGGTGTCCAGCGCAGCCGAGCAGGAGGCGGTGGCCGGAAAACGGGCCGCCGAGGACGGGCACCCCACCGTCGTGGTGAACGGCGCGCGGCGTGCCGCGTCACCGCCGGCCGCACCGGCCTGGCCGGGCACGCCGGTGCCGCTGGGCGCCCGGTACCGGGCCGGGCCGGGCGGGGTGGCGGGGACCAATTTCGCGCTGTGGGCGGGCGGGGCGGAGGCCGTCGAGCTGTGCCTGTTCGACGCGCGGGGCCCCGGCGGCCGGGAGAGCCGGGTGCGGCTGACGGAGCTGACGCACGGGATCTGGCACGGTTTCGTGCCGGGCGTGCTGCCCGGACAGCGCTACGGCTACCGGGTGCACGGCCGCTGGGACCCGTGGACCGGCGCCCGCTGGAACCCGGCGAAGCTGCTGCTGGACCCGTACGCCCGCGCGGTCGACGGCGACTTCACGCTGCCGCCCGAGGTGTACGGGCACGTCCGGGACTGGCCGGAGCAGCACGTGGCGGACACCGTGCGCGACGACCGGGACTCCGCGCCGTACGTCCCCAAGGGCGTCGTCGTCCATGACGACGACGACTGGGCGGACGACCGGCGTCCCAAGACGCCGTGGGCGGACTCCGTCATCTACGAGCTGCACGTACGCGGCTTCACCAGGCTCCACCCGGACATCCCGCCCGAACTGCGCGGCACCTACGCGGGCCTCGCGCACCCGGCGGCGATCGAGCACCTGACGCGGCTGGGCGTGACGGCGGTGGAGCTGCTGCCGGTGCACCAGTTCGCCCACGAGAGCCATCTGCTGGAGCGCGGCCTGAGGAACTACTGGGGCTACAACTCCATCGGCTACTTCGCCCCGCACGCCGCCTACGCCGCCTCCGGCACCCGGGGCGAGCAGGTCGGCGAGTTCAAGCGGATGGTGCGCGCGCTGCACGCGGCCGGCATCGAGGTCATCCTCGACGTCGTCTACAACCACACGGCGGAGGCGGGCGAGCTGGGCCCGACGCTCTCCCTGAAGGGCATCGACAACCGCGGCTACTACCGCCTCCAGCCCGACGCGCGCCGCTACGCCGACTACACCGGCTGCGGCAACACCCTGCACGTCGTCCAGCCGCACGTGCTGCGCCTGATCACCGACTCGCTGCGGTACTGGGTGACGGAGATGGGCGTGGACGGTTTCCGTTTCGACCTGGCGGCGGCGCTGGCCCGCTCGATGCACGACGTCGACATGCTCTCGCCCTTCCTCGCGGTGATCGCCCAGGACCCGGTGCTGCGGCGGGTCAAGCTGATCGCCGAGCCGTGGGACGTCGGCTCGGGCGGCTATCAGGTCGGCGCGTTCCCGCCGCTGTGGACGGAGTGGAACGACCGTTACCGCGACGCGGTGCGGGACTTCTGGCGGCACGCGCTGCCGGACGTGCGGGAGATGGGCTACCGCCTGTCGGGCTCCAGCGACCTGTACGCCTGGGGCGGGCGGCGCCCGTACGCGTCGGTCAACTTCGTCACCGCGCACGACGGTTTCACCCTCCGCGATCTGGTCTCCTACGAGCGCAAGCACAACGAGGCCAACGGCGAGGGCAACCGGGACGGCACGGACGACAACCGGTCCTGGAACTGCGGCGCGGAGGGCGAGACGGACGACGAGGGCGTCCGCGCGCTCCGGCGGCGCCAGCTCCGCAACCTCCTGACCACCCTCCTGCTGTCCACCGGCGTGCCGATGCTGGTGGCGGGCGACGAGATGGGCCGCACGCAGGGCGGGAGCAACAACGCCTACTGCCAGGACAACGAGACCAGCTGGGTGGACTGGAGCCTGCGCGACGACCCGGAGTGGCGGCCCCTGTTCGAGCTGACCTCCCGGCTGATCGCGCTGCGCCACCGGCATCCGGTGCTGCGCCGCCGCGCCTTCTTCTCCGGCCGGGCGCACTCCGCGGACGGCCTGCGCGACCTGGCCTGGTTCACCGCCCGGGGCACCGAGATGACCGAGGGCGACTGGTACGCCCCCGCCGCCACCCTCGGCATGTACCTCTCCGGCCGGGACATCCCGGGCCGCGACGAGCGCGGCGCGCCGATCACCGACGACAGCTTCCTGGCCGTCCTGCACGCCGGCGAGGACCCGGTCGCCTTCGTCCTGCCGGCGGCGCCGTGGGCGGAGCGGTACGAGGTGGTCGTGGACACCGGCAGGGAGGAGCAGTCACGGGCCCCGGACGAGGAGTACACGGCGGGCACCCCGATCACGGTGCCGGCCCGGACGGTCCTGCTGCTGAGGATCACCGGCTGACACCCCGGCCCCGGCGCCGGCGCCCTGCTGCTGCGCCGGGACGGGCACCGCTGCACGGCTCTCACGTGTGCACGCCGCCTCCGTTCCCGTGCGTGCCGGACACGTGCCGGTACGGGTGAGGAGCGCCGGGGCTGTATCGGGTGCGGTCATTCGGAGACGTGGCGGCAGCAATGTTGGTCACGTATTCTCCTATGTACATCACCAACATCGACGACGGAGGCACCGGGATGTCCGTGACCCAGATCGACATCGACGACGAGGCTCTGGAGAAGACCATGGCCCTCTCCAAGGCCAGGACCAAGAAGGAGGCGGTCAACCTGGCTCTGCACTTCTACGCCGAGCAGCAGGAGCGTGCGGCGCGCATACAGCGTCACTTCGAGCGTGCGCGTGGCTGGGGGGCAGTCGAGGACGCCGAGCGCCTGCATCGCGCGGAGAAGGAGAGCCGGTGATCTACCTGCTCGACACCTCGGGGCTGGTGCGGTTGCTCAGTGATCCGAAACTGCAGTCGTCCTGGTACGACGCGATCGACGGCGGAGCCGTCGGGTCCTGCTACGCGCAGCGCGCCGAGTTCCTGTACAGCGCCCGGACCGGACGCGAGTACGACGAGATCTCGGAGATGTTCACCGACCTCTACCCCGATGTCCCCGTGCCGAAGAGCGCCGGCCGCTGGATCGACGCGGTGCAGCACAGGATGGCCCGGGCAGGGGAGCACCGCAGCGCTTCCGCGGTGGACCTCATCATCGCAGCGACTGCGGCGCACCATGGGCTGACCGTCCTCCACGACGACGCCGGCTACCGTGCCGTGGCCCGGCACGCCTCCGACCTCACGGAGCACAACATCCGCGACGTCGTCTGACACCGACAGGCGACGCCGCGTACTCGGGGACCTTCCGTTCCACGCTTGACCGAGCGATTGGCCGGGGGCCGTTCACACGACACGGTCCCGCTGGACCCGGTGCGCCGGCCGGGCGGAGAGTGGGCTCAGGTCGGGCGTCACCCGTACAGCGCGTCCGCCGGGGCTGTCGTCGGCCAACACTGCCTCCTGCAGAGTCGCCACCCAAGCCGGGTTCCCCTTGGAAGGGACGATGCGCAGCGCGCTCCTCCACGCCGACGGCTGGCACGACGAACACCTCCACGCACGCATCCAGGGCGACACCGGACCAGCGTGACGCAGTGGAACTGCCTTGAGGTCTCACCTGGTCAACTTGCCTTCCTGGCACCGTGAGGTGTCTAAGGGAGTCCTACCAGCGCGGGCTGAGGTCAGGTGCTCAGCGGCTCCGCATCATGCGCCCGGGCGATGCCGTCGATGCGGTGGGCCAGGTCGAAGTCCGCGGACGTCAGTCTGTGGCCGGCGTCGTGGGTCGTGACGGTGAAGCGGACGTGGTCCCAGCGCAGGTCCCGGTCGCCGGAGACGTCGAGGATCTCCTCCAGAGTCCATCCCGCCGGCAGCCGCCCGTCTGTCATCACATGATGATGACAGCCCCCTTCGCCCCCACCGCGTCGCGGCCCTCATGCGCTCAGAGCACCGCTTCAGGAGAGCAGTGCTCTTCCCCGCTCCCACAGGCCCGGCGCGGTGGGGCGTAGAGGGGGGGGCCGGGGTGGTGTGTTGCGGGTGCTTGTCGGCTTCGTGAAGCCGTCGGTGATCTTCTTGACCGGGGAACGGGCCGGCTGACAGCGTCCCGGGTCATGAGGTCCCTCACCGCTCTCCGGTGCGTGTGCGCCGCGCTCGTCGCGCGATGCCGCGTCGTTCCGTGCCGCCGGTCCGGCGCCGTCTGTCGCTGACCCGCGCCTCGCACCCCCTCCTCTCCCACCCCTTCTCTTCCCTGGATCACGCATGCCCGAGATATCCCGTCGTGTCTTCGGTGGCCTGGTCGGCGGCGGGGCGGTGACGGCCGTCACCGGCGCGTCCGCCACCGCGTCGGCGGCCACCGCCCCGGCCGCTCCCGCCGAGCGCCCGTTCCGGTCCCGCCCCGCCACCAACCGTCCGCGCAGACGCCCCAACATCCTGTTCGTCCTCGGTGACGACCTCGGCTGGGCCGACCTGTCGTCGTACGGCGCCCCGCACATCCGGACGCCGCACCTGGACCGGCTCGCCGCACAGGGGGTGCGGTTCACCGACGGCTACTCGGGGTCGGCAACCTGCTCCCCGACCCGGTTCAGCCTCTACACGGGCCGCCACCCGGGCCGTACCAAGGGCGGTCTCGCCGAGCCGCTCGGTCACCGCTCCCAGGGCCTGGACCCGAACCACCCGACCCTCGCCTCCCTGCTGAAGAGGGCCGGTTACGCGACCGCCCTGATCGGCAAGTGGCACTGCGGCTGGCTGCCGGACTACAGCCCCACCAAGTCCGGCTGGGACGAGTTCTTCGGCAACTTCGGCGGCGCTCTGGAGTACTTCTCCAAGCTGGGCCAGCTCGGCGAGTACGACCTGTACGAGGGCGACGCCACCTACAAGGACCTGCGCTACTACACCACAGTCCTGACCGAGCGGGCCGTCGAGTACGTCTCCCGCGACCACGACCGGCCCTGGCTGCTCAACCTCAACTTCACCACCCCGCACTGGCCGTGGCTCACCGAGGACGACGAGGAGAAGGGCGCGGAGATCGCCGCCCGGATCCGCTCCGGGAACGTGCTGGGCGCGCTGCGGCACGACGACGGCGGCTCGGTGGAGAAGTACCGGGAGATGGTCGAGGACCTGGACGCCTCGGTCGGCCGGGTGCTCGCCGCGCTGCGCCGCTCGGGCCAGGAGGAGAACACGCTGGTCGTCTTCGCCAGCGACAACGGCGGTGAGCGCTTCTCGTACCAGTGGCCGCTCAGCGGCGGGAAGGGGGAGCTGCTGGAGGGCGGCATCCGGATCCCGACCGTTCTGCGCTGGCCGGCCGGCGTCGACGCCCGTCAGGTCAGCCACGTCCCCGTGTACTCCCCCGACTGGACGGCCACCCTGCTGGAGCTGGGCGGTGCCCGGCCGGACCCGGCGTACCCGCTCGACGGCCACAGTCTCGCCGGCTACCTGCTGCGCGGCGAGAGGGTGCCCGAGCGGGACCTGTTCTGGCGGGTGCGGCGCAACCGGGCGCTCAGGCGCGGCGACTGGAAGTACTACCGGGACGCGGACGGCCGGGACCACCTGTTCGACCTGGCCGCCGACGCCCGCGAACAGGCCGACCTCGCCGCCGAACGGCCGGAGCTGCTGGCCGAACTGAGGACGGCGTGGGAGAAGGTGGACGGCACCCTGCTGCCCTACCCGGCGGCCTGACCGGCGCGGTCCCGGTCGCGGCGGACGCGGGTGAGGGCTCAGCCGAGGATGCCCCGGTCGTAGGCCGTCGCCACCGCCGCCGCGCGGTCGTTGACGCCGAGTTTGGCGTAGAGGTGGGTGAGGTGGGTCTTCACGGTGGCCTCGCTGATGAACAGCTCGCGGGCGATCTCCTTGTTGGAGGTGCCGCGGGCGACCAGGGCGAGCACCTCGCGCTCGCGGGCGGAGAGGGGCTCGCCGCCGGGGGTCCTGGGCGCGCGGACCGCGGAGACCAGGCGGGTGGCGACGGCCGGGGAGAGGACGGTGCGGCCCTGTGCGGCGGCGCGGACCGCGGTGAACAGGTCGTCGCGGGGCGCGTCCTTGAGGAGGTAGCCGGTCGCGCCGGCCTCGATCGCGGGCAGCGTGTCGGAGTCGGTGTCGTACGTGGTCAGGACCAGGACCTTGGCGCGGGCGCCGCGGCGGGTCAGCTCCCGGATGGCGTCCACTCCCCCGCCGCCCGGCATGCGCAGGTCCATGAGGATCACGTCGGGGTCCAGTTCGGCGGCGCGTTCCAGCGCCTGGACGCCGTCCGCCGCCTCGCCGAGGACGCGGAAGCCGGGCGCGGACTCGAACATGCCGCGCAGGCCGTCGCGTACGACGGGGTGGTCGTCGACGATGAGGAGGGTGATCACGGCGTCATCGGTCATGGCGGACCAACGGTACGCGAGCCGAGACGGCCGTGCCCTGGCCGGGTTCCGCCTCGACGGTGAGCGAACCGGCGATGCGCTCGGCGCGGGCCCGCATGCCGTCGAGGCCGAAGCCGCCGGTGGGGGTGCGCCGGCGGGCGGTGAGCGGGTCGAAGCCCTTGCCGTCGTCGCGTATGTCGAGGGTGATCTCGTCGCCCATGTAGGAGAGGGTGACGCCGACCCGGCCGGCGGCGGCGTGCCGGGCGGTGTTGGACAGGGCCTCCTGGGTGATGCGCAGGAGGGTGGCCGCCACCTCGTCGTGCAGGGGCTCCGCGGTGCCGGTGACGGTGAAACCCGCCCGGACGCCGGTCCGTTCGCTCCACTCCGTCACCGTCTTGCGCAGCGCGTCCGGGAGTCCGGCGTCGGCGAGGGCTGCCGGGGAGAGGTTGTGCACGGAGCGGCGGGCCTCGCCGAGGCTGTGGCGGGCCAGGGCGAGAGCCCGGTCGGTGTGCGTGCGGGCCACGGCCGGGTCCGGGGCGGCCGCCACGGCCTGGAGCTGGGCGATGATGCCGGTCAGCCCCTGGGCGAGGGTGTCGTGGATCTCGGCGGCCAGCCGGCGCCGCTCGTCGGCGACCCCGGCCTCCCGCGCTTGGACGAGGAGTTGGGCGTGCAGGGCGGCGTTCTCGTCGAGGGCCTGCTGCAACGCGGTGTTGGCGCGCTCCAGTTCGGCGATGGTCTCCAGCCGGGCCCGGCCGCGGGCCTCCTCCAGGTCGGCGAAGTGGCCGAAGAGGAGGACCAGCAGGGCGTTGGCGCCGAGGAGGCCGCCGAAGAGCACCCACCCCAGTTCCCCGCTCGGTGGCAGTCCACCGGACTGGGAGCCCGCCATCGTCACGGCGGTGGCGAACAGGCCGGCTCTGCGCAGGCGTCGCGGGAGCAGGCGCTCGGCGCTGAAGTAGCCGATGACCGCGTAGAAGGCGAACAGAGGATTCAGCCAGGTGAGGGCGAAGCCGATCGCCCAGCGGACGGCGTACTGCCAGGCGCCCGCCGTGGACGGTCCCGGACGGGTGCGTGCCGCCCGGGACCACCACACCTGCACGACGACGGCCACGACGATCAGGGCGCCCGCCGCCCACCGCTCACCGGTGGTCATGCCGAAGGCGTCGGCCACCGTCCAGGAGATCAGGGTGGCCAGGAGCAGGAGTCCGTAGGGACCCCAGCGGTCGAAGGCCGCCCATCGGTCGTCGACCACCGTCGTCTCCGTCATGGCGTCATTGTCGGTCATGGGTTCGCCCGCCCCGCTCTCACTCCCAGCGGAACCAGCGCGCCGCCGCCGCGGTGAGCAGCACCGTCCAGCCCGCCAGTACCCCGAGGTGGGCCCAGCCCGGCCAGTCGCCCGCCGCGGCGTCGTTCAGGGCCTGCGCGGCGGCGCCGAACGGGGTCCAGCCGACGATGCCGGCCAGCACGTCGGGCATGGCCTCCACCGGCAGCCACACGCCCGCGCAGAACATCGCGGGGAACATCGCGGCGGACCCGATCGCGGTGGCGATCTTCGTCGTGCGGGACAGGGCGGCGAGCAGGGCTCCCAGGGCGAGGCAGGCCCCCAGGGCGAGCAGCAGCGCGAGGAGGTAGCCGAACGGCTGCCCCGGCAGCGTCACACCGAAGGCGAGCCGGCCTGCCGTGAGCGTGAGGAGCGCGGAGAGCAGCCCCGCGCCGGCGAACACCAGCATCTGCGCGGTCAGCAGGGCGGCGGGGCGTACCGGTGTGGTGGACATCCGGCGCAGGATGCCGTTCTCCCGGTAGCCGGTGAGCGTCGGGGGCATGCCCTGCAGTCCGCCGAGGATCAGCCCGAGGAGGACGGCCACCGGGACGTAGGCGTCGACCGGGCGCAGCCCGCCGAGGTTCGGGTCGGTCTCGCGGAAGGAGGGGATGGAGCCCAGGATCACCAGGAGCAGGGTGGGGAAGGCCAGGGTCCAGAAGATGCCGCCGGGTTCGCGCCGGAAGAGGCGGATCTCCGTCTTCAGTACGGCGGTGTCGAGGATGCCGGTGCTCATGCCGTGGTCTCCGTGAGGTCCAGGAAGGCGTCGTCCAGCGTGGCGTCGGTGACGCGCAGCTGGTGGGCGGTGACGCGGGTGCGGGCGAGGAGGGTGATGACGGCGTTGACCGTCTCGTCGGTGCCGGACAGCGTGACGCGGCCGTCCTTGTGGCCGATCGAGGCCAGCCCCGGCAGGGCGTTGAGATCGTCGTCGTCCAGCGGGGCGGACGGCGTGAAGCTGATGACGGTGGCGCCCGCCGACCGGCGGATCAGCCCGGCCGGGGTGTCCAGGGCGGCGACCCGCCCCTTGTCGATCACCGCGATGCGGTCGCAGAGGCGCTGCGCCTCCTCCATGAAGTGGGTGACCAGCAGGACGGTGACGCCGCCCGCGCGGACGTCCTCGATGAGCTGCCAGGTGTCACGCCGGGCGCGCGGGTCGAGGCCGGTGGTCAGCTCGTCCAGCACCACGACCCGCGGGTCGCCGATGAGGGCGAGCGCGATGGACAGGCGCTGCTTCTGGCCACCGGAGAGCTTGGCGAACCGGGTGTCCAGCTTCGGTGCGAGACCGAGGCGTTCGGCGAGCGGGCGCCAGTCGGCGGGCTTCGGGTAGAAGCCGGCGTACAGCTCCAGCGCCTCACGGACGGTCAGCTTGGGCTGGAGCGCGCTCTGCTGGAGCTGGGCGCCCAGGACGCGGGTGACCTCCTGGTGGTCGGCGACGGGGTCGAGGCCGGTGACGCGGACGCGTCCCGCGTCGGGGACGCGCAGGCCCTCGACGCACTCGACGGTGGTGGTCTTGCCGGCGCCGTTCGGGCCGAGGATGCCGAAGATCTCACCCTCCTCGACGGCGAACGACACACCGTCGACGGCGGGCCGGCCGCCGTAGGACTTGCGCAGGTCGGTGACTTCGATGACGGACATGGCAGCAGCCTCCCGTGGCGCGGGCGCCGGGAACATCGGCCGTCTCGCCCGAAGTCGCATCAGCCGATCGGCCGATGCCCCCGTACGACCCCGGTGCGCGCGAAAACCCGGTGGTCACTGTCAGTGGTGAACCGTAGGCTCGCTGCTGATGCCCACGACACCTGTATCCGCTGTGCCCGCCGAGCCCCGTTCCGCCGTGCGTTCCCTGCTGCGCCTGTGGCCGTATGTGCGGCCCGTGCGGGCGCGGTTGTCGGCCGCCGCGTTCGTGGCGGTCCTCGCCTCCTGCGTGGGGCTGGTGATCCCGCTCGTCCTGAAGTGGATGGTGGACGGGCCGGTCGCCGACCGGGACCCGGCGGGCGTGTGGCTCGGCGCGCTGTACCTGCTGCTGCTCGGGCTGGCGGAGGCGCTGCTGTTCGGGCTGCGACGGTGGCTGGTGGCCCGGCCGCTGGCGGGTGTCGAGGCGGGGATGCGGGCGGATCTGTACCGGCGTCTGCAGCGACTGCCGGTCGCCTTCCACGACCGGTGGGCCTCGGGGCAGTTGCTGTCCCGGGGGACGACGGACCTGATGCTGCTGCGGATGTTCCTCGCCTTCCCGCTGACGTTCCTGCTGGTCAACGGGGTCACGATCCTGGTCGGCGTGGGCATCATGCTGGTGCAGGACTGGACGCTGGGGCTGGTCGTCCTCGGGCCGGCGATCCCCGTGATGATCACCTGCGCGGTCTTCGAGAAGAAGTACTCCGCGGTGGCGCGGCGCGCGCAGGACCAGGTCGGGGACCTGACGACGGTGGTCGAGGAGAGCGTGCTCGGCATCCGCGTCATCAAGGGCTTCGGACGGCACCGCAGCCAGGCCCGCGCCTTCCACGAGCTGTCGCACACGCTGCGGGGGACGGAGCTGCGCAAGGCGCGGCTGCTGGCGGCGATCTGGGCGGTCATCGTGACGCTGCCGGAGCTGGCGATCGGTGCGGCGCTGGTGGTGGGGGCGGTGCAGGTGGCCGACGGGACGCTGTCGGCGGGGACGCTGGTGGCGTTCCTGTCGACGGCGCTGGCGCTGCGGTGGCCGGTGGAGTCGATCGGGTTCCTGCTGGCGATGAGCCAGGAGGCGGCGACGGCCACGGACCGGTACTTCGAGGTGATGGACGCGGAGGTGGAGGCGCCGGGGGGTGCCGGCGACCGGACGTCGGTGCCGGCGGGCGGGACGCGCGGCTCGGCGGCGCGGGGGGCCGCCGCCGGGGCGGAGGGCGGACTGCGGTTCGAGAACGTGCGGTTCCGTTATCCCGACGCTCCCCCCGGTTCCCCGCCCCTGCTCGACGGGGTCGACCTGCACATCCGCCCCGGCGAGTCCATGGCGCTGGTCGGCGCCACCGGCAGCGGCAAGACGACGCTGACCGCGCTGATCCCCCGGCTGCACGAGGTGACCGGGGGCCGGATCACGCTGGACGGCGTGGACATCGCCGCCCTGCCCCGCGAGGAGCTGCGCGCCCTGGTCGCCGTCGCCTTCGAGGAGCCCACGCTCTTCTCGGCGACCGTCGGCGAGAACGTACTGATGGGCGCGGGTGAGGGCACCGGCCCCGACGCGCTGGAGCGGGCGCTGGCCGTCGCGCAGGCCGACTTCGTGCACGCCCTCCCGAAGGGCACCGGCACCCAGGTCGGCGAGCAGGGCCTGAGCCTGTCCGGCGGCCAGCGGCAGCGCCTCGCGCTGGCCCGGGCGGTCGTCGGCAGGCCGAGGTTCCTCGTCCTGGACGACCCGCTGTCCGCGCTGGACGTGCACACGGAGGCCGCGGTGGAGGCCGCCCTGCGGCAGGTCCTCGCGGACACCACCGCCCTGATCGTGGCGCACCGGCCCTCCACCGTCCTGCTCGCCGACCGCGTCGCCCTGCTCTCGGGCGGCCGGATCGCCGCCGTCGGCACCCACCACGAACTGCTGCGGACCAACGCCGAGTACGCCCACCTGATGTCGGGCGCGCGGGAACAGGAGGACGACCGGCGATGACGGCCCCCACGACGCCCACGCCCCCGTCCACGTCCGCGACCGGGGCCGGGGCCGCCCCCGGCGGGACGGAGGATCCGGCCCGCCTGCCCGGGGACGGCGCGGGGCATACCGCGGAACACACCGGCGACGACTTCGACCGCGACGTCCTGCCCAGCCCGCCGGGCGCCACGGCGGCGCTGCTGCGTTCGCTGCTGGCGCCCATGAAGGCCCGCGTCGCGGTCACGGCGCTGCTCCTGCTGCTCCAGCAGGCGGCCCTGCAGGCGGGTCCGCTGCTGGTGGCGTACGCCATCGACCGGGCCGTGCCGGCCTTCCGCGACCACGACCGCGGTCCGCTGATCGCGGTCGGCGCCGGGTACCTGCTGTGCGCGCTGGCCGGGGGCGCCCTGCAGTACGCGTTCGTCGCCGTGTCCGCCCGCGTCAGCCAGGACGTGCTGCTGGACCTGCGGGGCCGGATCTTCCGGCACGCGCAGGCGCTCAGCGTCGACTTCCACGAGCGGTACACGTCGGGGCGGCTCATCTCCCGTTCCACCACGGACGTGGAGTCGCTGCGGGAGCTGCTCGGCGAGGGGCTGCAGGAACTGGTCACGGTCGTCCTGTCGTTCGTCTACATCTCGGCGATGCTGCTGTGGCTGGACCTCGGCCTCGGCGCGGTCGCGGTGGCGTCGTTCGTGCCGCTGTACGGGCTGATCCGGATCTATCAGCGGCGGGCGGGACGCGTGTACCGGAAGCGGTCCACGGCGATCGCGGCGGTGATCGTGAAGTTCGTGGAGACGATGAACGGCATCCGGCCGGTGCGCGCCTTCCGCCGGGAGGCCGCCAACGACGCCGACTTCGCCGTGCTGAACCGGCGTCACGAGCGGACCAACGGCGACGCGCTGCTGGAGATGGCCCGGTACGTCGTCGGCTCGCGGCTGGTCGCCAACACGGCCGTGGCGGGGATCGTGCTGTGGGGCGCCCACCGGGTCGCCGACGGCACGCTGGCGCTCGGTGTGCTGGCGGCGGCGGTGCTGTACCTGCGCCGGCTGTACGACCCGATCGACCGGCTCGGCATGTTCCTGAACTCCTACCAGTCGGCGGCGGCCTCCCTGGAGAAGATCGCCGGACTGCTGGCCCAGACGCCGTCGGTGCCCGAACCGGCCGCGCCGCGGGAACTGCCGCCGCTGAAGTCCGCACACCCCGGGCGCGAGGTCGTCTTCGACTCGGTCCGCTTCGCCTACCGCACCGGCGGCGAGGTGCTGCCCCGCTTCGACCTGACGATCCCGGCCGGGCAGACCGTCGCCGTGGTCGGCTCGACCGGCGCGGGCAAGTCGACGCTGGCCAAGCTGCTCGCCCGGTTCTACGACCCCTCCGAGGGGCGGGTCCTGCTGGACGGCACCGACCTGCGCGACCTCGCCGCGCCGGAGCTGCGGCGCGGGGTGGTGATGGTGACGCAGGAGGCGTTCCTGTTCTCCGGCACGGTCGCCGAGAACATCGCCATCGGCCGTCCGGAGGCGACCCGCGAGGAGATCGAGCGGGCCGCGAAGGCGATCGGCGCCCACGACTTCATCGCCGCGCTGCCCGACGGCTACGACACCGACGTCCGCAAGCGGGGCGGCCGCATCTCCGCCGGGCAGCGGCAACTGGTGGCGTTCGCGCGGGCGTTGCTCGCCGACCCGGCGGTGCTGATCCTGGACGAGGCGACCAGCTCGCTGGACGTCCCCGGCGAGCGGGCGGTGCAGCGGGCCATGGCGACGGTGCTGAGGGGCCGTACGGCGGTGGTGATCGCGCACCGGCTGTCGACGGTGGAGATCGCCGACCGGGTGCTGGTGATGGAGCACGGACGGATCGTGGAGGACGGCACCCCGGCCGAACTCATCGCGGGCACGGGCAGGTTCGCGGACCTGCACCGCGCGTGGCGGGACTCCCTCGCGTGAGCGGCACCGGCGGATGGCGCACGGGCGGATGGCGCACCGGCGGTGCCACGATCGACCCGTACGAGGATCCGGGCACGCCCGACCGCCGGGGCGGCTGGCGGTATCTGGGGTGGCTGGTCGGCGCGCAGTGGCGGCGCTGCGCGGCGGGTGCGGTGCTGGCCAGCGTGTGGATGGTGCTGCTGGCGGCGACGCCGTACCTGATGGCGCGGGCGGTCGACCACGGTCTGGAGCGCGGTGACCTGGGCGCGCTGGCCGGCTGGACGGGCGCGCTGACGGCGGCGGGTGCCGTCAACGCCTGGCTGGGCGTCCTGCGGCACCGCACGATGACGCGGGTCCGGATGGACGCCAACTTCCGCACCGTGAAGGTCGTCGTCGACCACGCCGCGCGGCTCGGTGCGGCGCTGCGGCGGCAGGTGGGGGCCGGCGAGGTCGTCACCATCGGCGTGGGCGACGTGCAGACGATCAGCCAGTCGCTGACCGCGGTCGGTCCCGGCGTCGGGGCGGTCGTCGCCTACGCGGTGGTCGGGGCTCTGATGCTGTCGGTGTCGCCGTGGCTGGCCCTGGTGGTGCTGCTCGGCGTGCCGGTGCTCGGGATCCTGCTGGGGCCGCTGATGGGCCGGCTGCAGGGCCGGGAGACCGAGTACCGGGAACGGCAGGGCGTGCTGACCGCGCGGATCGGCGACCTGGCGGGCGGGCTGCGGGTGCTGAACGGGCTGGGCGGCAAGAACCTGGTCGCGGACGCCTTCCGCCGGGACTCGGCGCGGCTGCGTGAGCAGGGGTACCGGGTCGGGGCGGTGACGAGCTGGATCCAGGCCCTCGGGGCGGGGCTGCCGATGCTGTTCCTGGGGCTGGTGACGTGGCTGGGCGCCCGGCTGGCCGCGCGCGGCGAGATCAGCGTCGGGGAGCTGGTGTCGGTGTACGGCTACGTCGTGGCGCTGGGCTGGCCGGTGCTGTTCCTGATCGAGGGGAGCCACCAGCTCAGCCGGGGTGTGGTGGCCGCCCGCCGGGTGGTCGCGTTCCTGCGGCTGGAGCCGGAGCCCGACCGCGGCACGCGCGACGCCCCGGCGGGGCCGGCGGAGCTGTACGACCCGGAGTCCGGGGTACGGGTGGTGCCGGGGCGGCTGACGGTGCTCGCCGGGGCGCGGCCGGCCGACGCCGCCGCCGTGGTGGACCGCCTCGGCCGGTACGCCGGCTCCGGCGTCACCTGGGGCGGGGTGCCGCTGGCGGAGATCCCGCTGCCCCGGGTGCGGGAGCGCATCCTGGTCGCCGACGCGGAGGCCGACCTGTTCGCGGGCACCCTGCGCGAGGTCCTCGGCGCCGCGCGGCCCCGCCCCGGCGACGCGGGCGGTACGGGCGGTGCGGGCGGTGCGGGGGCGGGGGCGGGGCACGGACGCGCGGGCGGTGAGGCCCACGAGGCGCGTCTCGCCCGGGCCGTCCACTGCGCCGCCGCCGACGACATCGTCCGGGGCCTGCCGGAGGGACTGGACACCCCCGTCGCCGCCCAGGGCCGCAGCCTCTCCGGCGGCCAGCGCCAGCGAGTCCGGCTGGCCCGGGCGCTGCTGGCCGACCCCGAGGTGCTGCTCGCCGTCGAGCCGACCTCCGCGCTGGACGCGCACACCGAGGCGACGGTGGCGGACCGGCTGCGGAAGACGCGTGCGGACCGCACGACCGTGCTGGCCACCACGTCCCCGCTGGTGCTCGACCGGGCGGACGTCGTGCACTACCTCGTCGACGGCAAGGTCGCCGCCACCGGTGGCCACCGCGAACTGCTCCGCGCCGAGCCGGGCTACCGGGAGCTGGTCGCGCGCGACATGGAGAACACCGAGGAGCCCGAGGGCGCCGGAACCTCCGGGGGCCTCACGGAAGAGGAGGCCGTGCGATGACACCGCAGGCGCCGGGGACACCGGGCGGACTTCCGGTCGCCGGGCGCGCCGCCGTGCGCCGGGCGATGACCGGCCTCGTGCGCGCCGACGCGCGGGCGTTCGCGGGCCTCCTCTGCCTGAACGCGCTGGCGGCCCTGGCCGGGCTCGCCGGGCCGTGGCTGCTCGGCCGGATCGTCGACGAGGTGCGGGCCGGGGGCGGGGTCGGCGCGGTGGACCGGATGGCGCTGGCCATCCTGGTGTGCTCGGCGGCCCAGCTGCTGCTGGCGCGCTGGGCCCGGTACGTGGGGCACCGTTTCGGCGAGCGGACGCTGGCCCGGGTGCGGGAGCGGTTCGTGGACCGGACGCTGGCGCTGCCCGCGTCCGCGGTGGAGCGGGCGGGCACCGGGGACCTGACGACGCGGGGCACGGCCGATGTGACCACCGTCGGCACAACGCTGCGGGACGCGGGCCCGGAGCTGCTGGTCAACGCCGTGCAGACGCTGTTCCTCGCCGCCGCGCTGTTCGTGCTGTCCCCGCTGCTCGGCGCCGTGGCGCTGGTGCTGCTGCTGCCGGTCTGGTGGGCGCTGCGCTGGTATCTGCGGCGGGCGCGGGACGGGTATCTCGCGGAGGGGGAGGCCAATTCGGCCGTGGGCGAGGTCGTGGCCTCGACGGTGGCGGGCGCGCGCACCGTCGAGGCGTTCCGGCTGGCCGGGGAGCGGATCGCGGCGAGCCGGGAGGCGCTCGCGGTCTCGCGGCGCGCCCGGTTCGCCACGCTGTACCTGCGCAGCGTGTTCTTCCCGGTGGTCGAGGTGTCGTACGTCGTGCCCGTGGCGGGAGTGCTGCTGGCCGGCGGGTTCCTGCACGCGCACGGGGAGGTGAGTGTGGGCGTGGTGGTGTCCTGCGCCCTGTTCCTCCAGCAGTTGACCGGACCGCTCGACGAGGTGCTGATGCGGTTCGAGGAACTCCAGCGCGGGGCCGCGTCCTTCGCCCGGGTGGAGGGGCTGGCCCTCGCTCCGCGGGCCGCGGCGGACGACGCGGCCGTCCCGGCGGACGACCGTATCGACGTGTCCGGGGCGCGGTACGCCTACGGCCGCGGCGGCGAGGTGCTGCGCGGGGTGGACCTGAGCGTGCGGCCGGGTGAGCGGCTGGCCGTCGTCGGGCCCTCGGGGGCCGGCAAGACCACGCTGAGCCGGCTGCTGGCCGGTGTGGACGCGCCGACGGGGGGCTCCGTGACGGTGGGCGGCGTGCCCGTCGTCGCGCTCGCCCCGGAGCGGCTGCGCCGCCAGGTCGTGCTGGTCACCCAGGAGCACCACGTCTTCCTGGGCTCGGTCCGCGACAACCTGCTCATCGCCGGACCGGGCGCCGACGACGACGCGTTGTGGGCGGCCCTGGCCGCGGTCGGCGCCGACGAGTGGGTGCGGGCGCTGCCGGACGGCCTGGACACCGCACTGGGCGGCGGGCCCGGCGACGGGGGCCACGCCGACGGCTCCCGGGCCCAGCAGCTCGCCCTCGCCCGGGTGGTGCTGGCCGATCCGCACACGCTGATCCTGGACGAGGCCACCGCCCTGCTGGATCCGACGACGGCCCGGCACACCGAGCGGGCGCTCGCCGCCGTGCTGGAGGGCCGTACGGTCATCGCCGTCGCGCACCGGCTGCACACCGCGCACGACGCCGACCGCGTGGCCGTCATGGAGGACGGCCGGCTGACCGAACTCGGCACGCACGACGAGCTGGTGGCGGCCGGTGGGACGTACGCGGCGCTGTGGGGGTCATGGCACGGAGACCGGCCGGAGGAAAACGCCCGGGGCGACTCCCGGGCGGCCCTTCCGGGAGGGCACGCCGGCTGAGCGGGCGGTCGGTGGCGGCCCGGCACGGCCCCGAAGGAACAGCTCCGTTTATCGAACGTGAACTCCCGGGCAACGAACGATTTCCGGCCAACTTCATGACGCGGTCCTGACAAGTGCCCGATTCCCCTGCCACTCTTCCCACGGCCGCTCCACAGCGCCCCACCGGTTCACCTTCCGGCGCTGTGCCGCGGCCGGTTCCGAGCACGTGGTTTCTGCGTACCACCCAGCTCCGCCCGGACGGCTCACCCGCCGCCCGGTCTCCCCCGGCCGCGCGATCCGCGGCCACGCAGAAGGAGTCGGTGTTGAGCGACAACACTCCCCACAGCACTCCCCACAGACGCACCTCCCCCACCACGCACCGCCGCGCGGCCGGCGTCGCCCTGGCCGGTGTCGCCGCGCTGCTCGCCACCGCCTTCCAGGCCGGCGGCGCCACCGCCGCCCCGCGGCAGGCCCCCGCCCCGGGCGCCGAGTCCGTCGGGCTCACCCCGGCCCAGCGCGCGGAGCTGATCCGGGACGCCGACGCCGCCAAGGCGAGGACCGCCGGCGACCTGGGCCTGGGGGCCAAGGAGAAACTGGTCGTCCGGGACGTGGTCAAGGACCGCGACGGCACCCTGCACACCCGCTACGAGCGCACCTACGACGGGCTGCCCGTCCTCGGCGGCGACCTGGTCGTCACCACCGCCGCCTCGGGCAGGACCGAGCAGGTCGTGAAGGCCACCGCCAAGGCGATCAGGCCGGCCACCGTGACACCGAAGATCTCCGCCGCGAAGGCCGAGTCGCAGGCCGTGTCCGCCGCCGAGGCCGCCGGCGCGAAGGCGCCGGACGCCGACCGCGCCCCGCGCAAGGTGATCTGGGCGGGCGACGGCACCCCGGTCCTGGCGTACGAGACGGTCGTGGGCGGCCTCCAGAAGGACGGCACCCCCAACGAGCTGCACGTCGTCACCGACGCGGTCACCGGCGCCAAGCTGTACGAGTACCAGGCGATCCACAACGGCACCGGCAACACCCTGTACAGCGGCACGGTGACGCTGGGCACCGCGCAGTCCGGATCCTCGTACACGCTGACCGACACCGCGCGCGGCAACCACAGGACGTACAACCTGAACCGGGGCACCTCCGGCACCGGCACGCTCTTCACCGGCCCCGACGACGTGTGGGGCAACGGAGCAGCGTCCAACGCCGAGACGGCCGCCGCCGACGCCCACTACGGGGCCGCGCTGACCTGGGACTACTTCAAGGACGTCCAGGGCCGCTCGGGCATCCGCGGCGACGGCGTGGGCGCGTACTCCCGCGTCCACTACGGCAACAACTACGTCAACGCCTTCTGGTCCGACAGCTGCTTCTGCATGACGTACGGCGACGGCGCGGGCAACGCCAACCCGCTGACCTCCATCGACGTGGCCGCGCACGAGATGACCCACGGCGTCACCTCGAACACGGCGAACCTCGTCTACAGCGGCGAGTCCGGCGGACTGAACGAGGCGACGAGCGACATCTTCGCCGCCGCGGTCGAGTTCCACGCGAACAACCCCTCCGACGTCGGTGACTACCTCATCGGCGAGGAGATCGACATCAACGGCGACGGCACCCCGCTGCGCCACATGGACAAGCCCAGCAAGGACGGCGCGTCCAAGGACTACTGGTACTCGGGGCTCGGCGGCGTGGACGTCCACTACTCGTCCGGCCCGGCCAACCACTTCTTCTACCTGCTGAGCGAGGGCAGCGGCACCAAGACCGTCAACGGTGTCACCTACGACTCGCCCACCTCCGACGGCCTCCCGGTCACCGGCATCGGCCGCGACAAGGCCGCGAAGATCTGGTTCCGCGCGCTGACCACGAAGTTCACCTCGACCACCGACTACGCGGGCGCCCGCACCGGCACCCTCGCGGCGGCCGGTGAGCTGTACGGCACCGACAGCGCCGAGTACAAGGCGGTGCAGGACGCGTGGGCGGGCGTCAACGTCGGCTCCCGCCCGGGCGACGGCGGCGGGGGCGGCACGACCCTCGAGAACACGACGAACGTGACCATCCCCGACTACGGTTCCGCGGTGACCTCCTCGATCACCGTCACCGGCCGCACCGGCAACGCGCCGAGCAACCTCCAGGTGGGCGTCGACATCGTCCACTCCTGGCGCGGTGACCTCCGGATCGACCTGATCGCCCCCGACGGGACGGCGTACCGGCTCAAGTCCAGCGGCTACGACCCGGCGAAGGACGTGCACGAGACCTACACGGTCGACGCCTCCTCCGAAAGGGCCAACGGCACCTGGAAGCTGCGCGTCCAGGACCAGGGCCCGTCCGACACCGGCTACCTCGACGCCTGGCGCCTGACCTTCCCGTAGACCGACAGACCGACAGACCGGCAGACCGGCAGACCGGCAGGTCAGCAGACCGGCGGTCCACAGTCGGGGCGCCGTCCTCGGAGGGGTTCTCCCGGGGACGGCGCCCTCTCCACCGCACCCGCACGACCCGGCGGCACCCGGAACCAGCGGTTCCCGGGTGCCGCCCTAGTCTTGGTGCCCATGTCCTTCACGTACGACGACGTCGGCGCCACCCGCGAGCCGGGCCACTGCCCGCCCGGCTTCCACCCCCTGCACGTGCGCACGCGCCTCGGGGAGGGCGAGCCGGTGTTCCGGCAGGCGGCCGAGGCCGTGCTCACCTGGGAGATGCACCGGGCGGTGGGCGTCGGCATCGACGCGAGCGCCGAGCGGGCCGCGCCCGGCGTCGACGTCACCGTCACCCTGGCCGGAATGATCAAGGCACCGTGCCGGGTGGTGTGGACGCTGGAGGAGCGCCGCCGCGCCGGCTGGGCGTACGGCACCCTGCCCGGACACCCCGAGTGCGGGGAGGAGGCCTTCGTCGTGGACCGCACCGGGGACGGCACGGTCTGGCTGACCGTGACCGCCTTCAGCCGCCCGGCCGCGTGGTACGCCAAGGCGGGCGGCCCGGCCACCCGGGGCCTCCAGCACGCCTACGCCCGCCGCTGCGGCACCGTCCTGCGGAGGCTGAGCGGCGGCGAGGACGAGGACTGAGCCCCGTCCGCACCGCCGCCCCGGGCGTTCACCTCATCAGCAGCCCCGCCGCCTCCCCCCGTTCGTCCGACGCCACCGCGACCAGCCCCGTCTCCGCCGGGGAGGCCAGCAGCCGGTGCGCGGGCAGGACACGGACCGTGTAGCCGAAGGGGCCGGTGCGGTCCAGGGCGAGCGGCCCCTCGTACGTCCAGCGGCCCTCCAGGTCGGGGCCGCCCACCGGTTTCAGCGGCACGGTCGCCGCGTCGGTGATGCGGTCCTCGGAGTCCACCCGGCCGGAGACCGCCTGCACCTCCACGTCGTCCGGGGCGAGGTCGCCGAGGTCCACCCGCACCCGCAGCCCGAGCGTCGAGCCGAGCTCCGCCGTGGCGGCGGGCGCGGACGTCTCGACGTGGTCGACGCTCACCCCGGGCCAGGCCGCCCGCACCCGCGCCTTCCACTCGGCCAGCGCGCGTGCGGCGTCCGGGCCCATCGCGCGGTGCGCCTCGGCGGCCGGCGTGTAGAGCCGCTCGACGTACTCCCGGACCATGCGGCCGGCCAGCACCTTGGGCCCGAGCAGGCTCAGGGTCCTGCGGACCATCTCGATCCACCGGTCGGGCAGCCCGCTCGCGCCCCGCTCGTAGAAGCGGGGGGTGATCCGCTGCTCCAGCAGGTCGTAGAGGGCGGCGGCCTCTATGGCGTCGCGCCGGTCGGCATCGGTACCCGCGCCGTCGGCGGTGGGGATCGCCCAGCCGAAGTCGGGCTGGTACCACTCGTCCCACCAGCCGTCCAGCACCGACAGGTTGAGGCAGCCGTTGAGCGCCGCCTTCATGCCGCTGGTCCCGCACGCCTCCAGGGGGCGCAGGGGGTTGTTCAGCCAGATGTCGCAGCCCGGGTAGAGCTTCTGCGCCATCGCCATGCCGTAGTCGGGCAGGAAGACGATGCGGTGGCGCACCCGCGGGTCGTCCGCGAACCGCACCAGCTCCTGCACCAGCCGCTTGCCGCCGTCGTCCGCCGGGTGCGCCTTGCCGGCGACGACGATCTGGACCGGCCGCTCGGGGTGCAGCAGCAGCTCCGTCAGCCGCTCCCGGTCGCGCAGCATCAGCGTGAGCCGCTTGTACGAGGGGACGCGCCGCGCGAAGCCGATGGTGAGCACGTCCGGGTCGAGGACGTCGTCGATCCAGCCCAGTTCGGCGGAGCCGGCACCGCGCTGGCGCCAGGAGGCGCGCAGCCGCTGACGCACCTCCTCGACCAGCTGTCCGCGCAGGGTGCGGCGCAGCTCCCAGATGTCCTGGTCGGGGATGTCGGCGACGGAGTCCCAGCGGTCGGAGCCGCCGACGGTGAGCGCGTCCTCGGCGCGCTCGGCGCCGGCCTGGCGGGCGCCGAGCCGGAACACCTCGGGGGCGACCCAGGTGGGGGCGTGCACGCCGTTGGTGACGGAGGTGATGGGCACCTCGTCGGCGTCGAAGCCGGGCCACAGGCCGGAGAACATCTCGCGGCTGACGCCGCCGTGCAGCAGGGAGACGCCGTTGGCGCGCTGGGCGAGGCGCAGGCCCATCACGGCCATGTTGAACAGGCCCGGATCGCCGCCGGGGTAGGTCTCCGTGCCGAGGCGCAGTACGCGGTCGGCGTCGATGCGCGGGAGTTCGGCGCCGGGGCCGAAGTGGCGGGTGACCAGGGCGCGGTCGAAGCGGTCGATGCCGGCCGGGACGGGGGTGTGGGTGGTGAAGACGGTGCCGGCCCGCACCGCCTCCAGCGCGGAGTCGAAGTCCAGCCCCTGGTCGCAGAGTTCGGCGATTCGTTCCAGGCCGAGGAAGCCGGCGTGGCCCTCGTTGGTGTGGAACACCTCCGGCTCGGCGTGGCCGGTGAGCCGGCAGTACGCGCGTACCGCCCGGACACCTCCTATGCCCAGCAGCATCTCCTGCAGGAGCCGGTGTTCGCTGCCGCCGCCGTAGAGCCGGTCGGTGACGCCTCGTTCGCCGGGGTCGTTCTCCTCGACGTCGGAGTCCAGCAGCAGCAGGGGGACGCGTCCGACCTGGGCCTGCCAGATCCGGGCGCGCAGCTCCCGGCCGCCGGGCAGGGCGAGGGCGACGTGGGCGGGGGTGCCGTCGGTCTCCCGGAGGGGGGTCAGCGGCAGCTCGTGGGGGTCGAGGACGGGGTAGTGCTCCTGCTGCCAGCCGTCCCGGGACAGGGACTGGCGGAAGTAGCCGTGCCGGTAGAGCAGGCCGACGCCGATCAGCGGCACCCCGAGGTCGCTGGCCGCCTTCAGGTGGTCGCCGGCCAGGATGCCGAGGCCGCCGGAGTACTGGGGCAGGGCGGCGGTGATGCCGAACTCGGGGGAGAAGTAGGCGACGGCGGCGGGGAGCCGGCCCGGTCGGGCCTGGTACCAGCGGTCGCCGGTCATGTAGTGGTCGAGGTCGTCGGCCACCTCGGTCAGCCGGTGCAGGAAACGGTGGTCCTCGGACAGCTCGTTCAGGCGCGCGGCGGGGACGGTGCCGAGCAGCCGCACCGGGTCGCGGCCGCAGGCGGACCAGCGTTCGGGGTCGACGGACTGGAAGAGTTCGCGGGTCTCCGTGTGCCAGGACCAGCGCAGGTTGCGGGCCAGCTCGCTGAGCGGCCGGAGGGGTTCGGGGAGAACGGGACGGACGGTCAGTCGACGGATCGCCTTCACACTCCACCTCAGCGCGTTCGCTCGATCGGACGGGATGTGCGTCATCTTGTCGCCCATGACGTTACCGGTGACGGTGTGTCCACCGGCGGGTGCTTTGCCCCCAGTCCCCCGAATCGGCCCGAACCGCCCGGCCCTCGAACGCCGTACGGGCTAACGGCACCGGCGTGGCGATATGGCCGGATCTCTCCCCCTCGGCCTTCTTGTGGCCCGTCGTCCCGCACGAAAAGCTGCACTTGTCGCGGCGGCACTGATTGCGGGACCGGTGCGCGGGAAGGCGTTCGAACGGGACCCGCCGCCTGTGTCGACATACGCGCGAGTAGTTAACAAAGTGCCGGATTGCCCACCCGAACAGTGTGGGAAGGCTCCTGCGGTACACCCCCACAGGCAGTCCCCGCAGGACCCATCTCCCCCACAGTCATGCGCCCACCCCTTCGTTGACGCGGACAGGAGCGGTCATGCCCGCCACGCACCACTCGTCAGCACGTCCCGCACCCGGTACCGAGGCGGCCTCCGCGCGCCGCCCGGTCGCCGGTTCGCCGGCCTCCGCGCCGCCCCCGGACCCGGCTCCGGCCCCGGTTCCCGCCGTGGGGCGCATCCCCGTTCTCGACGTGCGCCCCCTGGTCCTGCAGGGGCGTCGTCCGGCCAAGGCCGTGACCGGCGAGGCGTTCGAGGTGTCGGCCACGGTGTTCCGGGAGGGGCACGACGCGGTGGCGGCCAACGTCGTGCTGAGGGACCCCGAGGGCCGGCCCGGTCCGTGGACGCCGATGCGGGAGCTGGCCCCGGGCACCGACCGCTGGGGGGCCACCGTGAGAGCCGGGGAGCCCGGCCTGTGGACGTACGCGGTGGAGGCGTGGAGCGATCCGGTCACCACCTGGCGGCACCACGCCGGGATCAAGGTGCCGGCGGGCATCGACACCGGTCTCGTGCTGGAGGAGGGGGCCCGGCTGTACGAGCGGGCCGCCGCGGGGGTGCCGGAGAGCGAGGGGCGCGAGGCCCTGCTCGCCGCCGCCGGCGCGCTGCGGGACGAGTCGCGTCCGGCCGCCTCCCGGCTGGCGGCGGCGTTGACGCCGGAGGTGGACGCGGTGCTGGCCCGGCACCCGCTGCGGGAACTGGTCACCACCTCCGAACCGCTGCCCCTGCTGGTGGAACGCGAACGCGCCCTGTACGGCGCCTGGTACGAGTTCTTCCCCCGCTCCGAGGGCACCCCCGACCAGCCCCACGGCACCTTCCGCACCGCCGCCCGCCGCCTGCCCGCCATCGCCGCCATGGGCTTCGACGTCGTCTACCTCCCCCCCGTCCACCCCATCGGCACCACCCACCGCAAAGGCCCCAACAACACCCTCTCCGCCGGCCCCCACGACGTCGGCGTCCCCTGGGCCATCGGCTCCCCCGAAGGCGGCCACGACACCATCCACCCCGCCCTGGGCACCCTCGACGACTTCACCTGGTTCGTCGGCGAGGCCGCCCGCCTGGGCCTGGAGACCGCCCTCGACCTCGCCCTCCAGTGCTCCCCCGACCACCCCTGGGTCCACAAACACCCCGACTGGTTCCACCA
>NZ_JBIAHR010000024.1:0-125270 GCF_042870695.1 Streptomyces sp. NPDC006384 | reverse complement strand
CGAGTACGCCGACACCACCACCGGTGAGATGGGCGAACTCGACGCCGACCCTCACACCGTGTTCACGCGCGCCCTGGGCCCCGACGGCGGCGCCCCGGACCTCGGCCCGGACGACGCCCCCAACCAGGACGACGACCTGACCGTGCACACCGCGCCGCAGCCCATCACCCCGGTCGCCGGGCCGACCGTCGACCCGCAGCTCAGCTCGAGCGACCGTGACGTCATCGGCGACCATGCGGACGGCCCGGACGACAACCCGGACGCCCACCAGGCCGCCGTCCGTATCGCCGCGGACCTGCCCGTCACCCCGGAGCAGGCCACGGCGCTCGCTGCGCAACTCCGCGAGGCCGCGGACCCGTCGACGATCGAGGGCCGCGCCGCTCTGCGCGCTGCCGACCACCTCGACCGCGCGGCCGGCCGGACCCCGCCCGCAGACTTGGACCGGCCCCGCCCGTCCAACGCCGCACAGACCGGCGAGGGGGACCTGATCGCGATGCCTGACGAGCGTCAGGGCGACCAGATCCGCGTCTTCCGTGTCATCGACACCGAGGACCTCCCCGGCGGCATGCGCAGCTTCCTTCTGGAGGACGAGAACCAGCAGTGGCGGCGCCGCCTCGTCCACGGGGCCATGCCCGTGTGGCAGCTCCCGGAGCCGACCCCGGACCCGGTCACCCCGCCCGCCCCCGACCCGGTCACCCCGGCCGACCCCACCCCGGAGGTTCCCGCCATACAGTCCGCACCCACCACCACGAGCACCCCGGAAACACCCTCGCTGCCCGTGGCCCGGGTCAAGCCGGGAAGCCTCCGCACCGGAGACGTCATCGACGCCCCCGTGAACCGGACCGGCTACCAGCTCAACGACCACCGGCGGCTGACCATCATCAGCCCGCCCCAGCGAAACGGCTGGTGGATGCAGCTCACCGGCATCGACGACGACGGCAACGCCCACGACTTCGGCCTGCACGCCGGCCGTGCCGTGAACGTCTACGACCGGAACAGGCCCACCCCGGCCCTGCCCCCGGCCGGCACCCCCCGCGACCCCAACCCGCCCGCCCAGTCCGGTCTCGACCGGATCGCCGACGGCCAGGCCCACCGCATGGCCGCCCGCATCATCGACGAGGCCATCGCGGGCACCGAACCGCCCGGCGACATCCACGCCCTGCGCGAGCAGATCGCGCAGCGCCTCACCGCCGAGGCCCTGCGCGACGCCCGCCAGGCGGTCCGCAGCGACGGCTCCGCCCAGCTCGACGCCGAAGGCATCACCGGCCGGGACCGGGCCGACGCCCAACGCCGGCTCTCCGACGCCCGCCGGCAGGCCCACACGGACACCGTGCGGGCAGCGCTGCGCACCATCAACGACCTCGAGCCGCTCCCCGACGAGAGCGACGAGGACCTCGCGGCCCGCGCCCGGGACCTGCTGCGCCTCATCCCCGGCCAGGTCGCCGCCCGCCCGTCGACGACCGACCCGAACGCCGACCCGGACATCGCCCGGACGGTGGCCGGGCACGCCGACGAAGCGGTCAACGCGCTCCTGCAGCAGCTCCAGGCCGCCGGCGTCGACCCCGGCGACGCCGAGCAGATCGCCCAGGCTCTGGCCCGGCAGCTCGACGGGTCCCGGCAGGCCACCGCCCGCCGGATCGCGCGCCGTGTCGCCACCGCATCCCCGGAAGCGGGCCGTCAGCCGGGCCTCCTCGCCCGGATCATCGCCGCCCTCATCCGCCTCGCCAAGCGCCTCGCGGCACTGGTGAAGGCCGGCGCCCAGAAGATCGCCGAGAAGTACCGGTCGGCACGGGAGCGCATGGCCCGTCTGCGGGCGTTCCTCGGCCGCCTGGCCCGCCGCGTCCGGCAGTGGCCGGAGTCCCGCCGCCTGGCACGCCTGCACCGCGCGGTGAACCTGCCCGACGCGGACGGTGACTCGCTGGCCGCCCGGGTCTCCCACTGGGCCGGGCTCATGCCGGAGCCGGGCCGCTTCGGGCAGGCGCAGCGCCGTGTCTCCTTCTGGCGACCCACGACGTGGGGGCAGCTCGCGGCAGGCCGTCTCCCGGACCGCTCGGACCGCATCCAGTGGGCGCCGGACCGGGCAGCCGACGGCGGGCCCGGCCTGGCCGCACTCCGGCACATGGCAGCCCTTCGCGCCGCCGGCGGCGACGTCGACCAGGACGTGACCCGGCGCCTGGCCGCCGTCCTCGGCGACGACTTCGGGGACGACCCGCACGCCACGCTGCAGCACCTCGACGACTACGTCGCCAGCAGCGAGCGGCGCATGGTCAACCTGCAGGCCGCCCGCCGCGGCGGCACGATCCCCGCCGACGAGGACCTTGAGGTCGAGATCACCGCGGCCCGCGCCGAACTGTCGGCCGCCCGCCGGGAGTACGCGGACCTCCGCGCCCGGTACGCCGCTGCCGTACCCGACGCCGTGGCCGCCGCCCTGGCCGACATCCGCGACATGGGTCCGCAGGGCAGCCACGCGATCGTGTTCGGCCCGGACACCACCCCGGACGGCGAACGGGCCGTACGGGGCGTGCAGCGCCTCATCCCGCGTGCCTGGCTCACCACCCCGGAGGCGCGCCGTGTCACGGCCGTGGACGGCGACCAGGGGCGCTACGAGCCGGACAGGCGGCGGATCACGGTCGCCGACCTGGCCGACGAGGGTCTGGGGACCGCCGGGCACGCCCTGGCGCAGCACTTCGCCCGGCACCTCGGCGACCTGGACGCCGCGCAGCGCGCGTTCTGGTTCTCCCGCACGCACACCGGCCGGCCCGGGGCCCGCCGGATGCGGCCGAGCGCGATGGACCGGCTCCTGCGGCGGCAGCAGACGCAACCGGAGACGGGTGACAGTCTCGCCCGGTCCGTTCAGTCGATGTTCAGCGGCGACTGGTACCAGGACGACGACCTGCGGGCGTTCCTCCTGGGCCTGCTCGCCACGCGATAGGAGGCAGCAGTGCTCACCGTCACCGGTGCGTTCGATGACGGGGCGACCTACACCGTGCAGATCACCGGGCGGGCCGACCGCCCGGTGATCGGGTCGCACCGGGCCGCGGCCCTCGTGGAACTCCACCAGGGCGAAACTGTCCCCCTGACCCCGGTCGGCCCCATGAGGGCCGTTATCGGGGACGACGAGGAGTCCGTCCTCGCGGTGCTCCGCGAGTACACCCACGTGATCGAGGGGAGCGGCAGCGTGTCGGGGAGGGCGGGCTCTCTGTAGAGCCGATCCGGGGGACTTGCCCAATTGGGCAAGAACGATCATGGGGAATGGCTTCACATGTGGAGTCATTCCCCATTACGGTGTGGGGGTGAACGAACGAGAGCGCACCATGACCGCGCTGCGGGAGTGGGCCAAGCCCGGTCTCCGCGCCCGCCTCATCAAGGCGGCGTGGGACGCCGGCAACCAGAACATCAACGAACTTGCTGAAGCGGCCCGCATCGACCGCAAGACCGTCTACGCCGACCTCGCCGCCGAAGGCATCGACCCGAAAGCTGACCGCACCCAGGGGGGACCTGTGCTGACCGCACCCATAACCGTTTCCGGTATGTACGGAGACGAGCGCGACAACGACAAGCTGAACATGATGGCCGTAGCAGAGCTGCGCAGCCGTCAGGATCTCACGCTGGAACAGGCGCAGTGGGTGTTCACGGAGCGCCTTGACGCCCATGAGGCGGCCGCGTGGCACAACAAGGTCGCTCCGATGGCCAGCATCGTCATCGACCGAAACCGGGAAGCCGACCGTGCTCTCCGGAAGTGGGATGCCGCGTGGGAGGCGCTGAGCAACGCGAAGCTGAGCGAGTGGGCGGCGGCTCACCACCGGTTCGTCCTGGCCTGGAACGAGGCCCACGAAGCGTTGACGAGGCAGGCCGAAGCCTGGGACGAACTGCTACAGAAAGGCGGGAAACTGAGCACGGGCGCCCGCCGCGTCTACAAGGAAGCAGTTTCCGACAACAAGCGCATCGACATCGATGACCAGGGGGAAACCCCCGCCACGTTCGCCAAGAACATGGAGGCACAGCACCAGCACCGCGCACGCCTCGCAGCTCAGACGCTGCGGGCTCTCAGCGGAGCCGGTGAAGAATGAGCCGGTTCGCTCGTTTCCTGATCGACGACGGCAGGCACCTGCCGGCCTTCACGATCGACGAGGACAACTCCTTCCTCCACGGCCAGGCCCGCTACCGGGCAGAATGCTCGTGCGGCCGGATGCCCCCGCACCTGCCGGGGAGCCGTGAGGAAGCCGAACGCGCCCATGCCCGGCACGCGACCACACGCCTGGGGCCCGAACGGCTCGGTTTGCGGCTCGTCACCCTGACAGCGGTCATGCTGGCCACCTGGGGTGCCTGCTACGCGACCGGCCGCTTCCTGTCCGACTCGAAGACGGTACTGGCCGCGTCCCACCTCGTGGGGGTGGCGCTGGCCTTCGGGCTCATGGTCGCCGCCCGACGGTTCATCGCGCCAACGCGGGGCTGAGCGGCGGAACGCGGTGCCCGCAGCCGTTGCAGTCGGCTGCGGGCACCGCGACGTAAGCGTAGAACGCAGTCCATCCTCCGCCCGTGACCAGATACGGATTCGCCATCAAGGCTCTCCCGGGCGGTAAGCCGTTCGGGGACAAGGAAGACGACGACGAGCAGCCGGAAGGCACCGAGGAGGAGGCGTTCGAGGGTGACCCCTCGGCGGCCTTCGAGGATCCTGTCCCCGAGGCCCCCGCGGCGTCGCCCGAGACTCCGGCCGCCCCAGGGGAGGACCCGGCGGCCGCCGAGCCTCCCGCAGAGGACACCGACACGGCACAGCCACCGGCCGGGGAACCGCCGGCCGGCATGCCGGAACCGCCCGCAGACGACGCACGCCCGTGGGCAGGCGACATGTACGACGAGGGCGACGAGACCGACCCGGAAGACTCGTTCTCCGCGTACGCCGGCAGCAACGGCGAACAGGCATGGCTGGATCGCGCTCTGGACGGCACACTGACCGGGTGGGTCCGTGACGAGACGGGGCAGGTGTGGCGCTACACCGACCCGGACGCGTGGGCGGTCGACGTGGACGGCGCGCAGATGACCCGCACGCACAGCCAGGCTGACGAAGCCCCCGCGCCGCCCGAGGCCGCCGCCCCGCCGGCACCGGCCGACCGCGGGGTACAGGATTCGATGTTCCAGTGAGGGAGCTGACGACGTGGAGCTGAACCGCCAGACCGCTCTGGCATTGAGGCGAGAGGGCAAGGCCGCCTACGAGGCCGGAGACCCGCACGACTCCAGCCCGTACGACCGGTACGGCAACGCCGAGCAGCAGTTCGGCTACCAGTACTGGACCCGCGGGTGGGTCATGGCGCGTTCGGCTGCCGAGTCCGCCGCAGAGCAGGCAGGAGCCAGCGCAGGACGTTAAGCGCACGCGAACGGCACGGTGCCCGGCGGCCCACTGTCCACCCGCCGGAGGTTCCCCGCCGTGCCGACCGCTGCACCACCCACCAGATCCTCACGTCTCGCCACCACCGTACGAGGCCAGCGAGGCACCAGCCGGGCCATCTACGCCGTCACCGGCGTGGTCGACGAGGTCAACGACCTCATCATGCCCGGCGCCTTCACCCGCACCCTGGCCGCACGGCCCGTCAAGACCGTGTGGCACCACGACTGGAAAGACCCCGTCGGTGTCGTCTGGGAGGTCGAGGAATGGCTGCCGGGTGACCCCCGGTTCAAAGCCGTCCCCGACTGGCCCGCCGAGGCCGGCGCCCTTGTCGCCACCGTGATCTACAACCTGCGCACCCGTCAGGGCCGCGACGCCTACGAGCAGGTCAAGCAGTGGCACGAGCACGGGCAGGCCGCGTTCTCCATCGGCTACCGCGTCCCCGACACGGGCGCGAGCAAGCGCAGCGACGGCGTCCGCGTCATCCACGACCTGGACCTGTTCGAGGTCAGCCCGGTCCTGCACGGCGCGCACCCCCTGACCCGCAGTCTCGAAGTGAAGTCTGCCCTCGGCACCCGCACCGGCGAGCACGAGAACCTCGAGTACAAGGCCACGCCCTCCCAGGTGGAGCTCGACGTCATTCCCTCCCCGAAGGGCAAGAGCGGCATCAAGGTGGCGGGCCTGGCGGTGAAGGCCGCCGACACCGGCCGTCTCCTGATGATCCAGCGGGCCCTCGACGACGGCGACCCCGCGGCCGGCATGTGGGAGATCCCCGGCGGGCACCTCGACGACGGCGAGGACCCCCTCGCGGCCGCGCTCCGCGAGTGGGCCGAGGAAACCGGATCGACCCTGCCCGGAAGCACCAGCGTCGTCGGCTCGTGGACCGCCCCGAACGGCATCTACCAGGGGTACGTCGCCGTGGTCCCCACCGAGGCGTCCGTGCCGATCAACATCCCGCACGCCGAACGTCGCGTCGCCAACCCCGACGACCCGAAGGGCGACGCGACGGAGGTCACCGCCTGGTGGCCGATCACCGCCCTCCCCGACATGCCGCTCCTGCGGCCGGAGTGCCGTGACTTCCCCTGGGACCTCCTGGCCGGTGCCGCCCTCCCGCAGGCCCCCGCCCCGAAGACGACCACCACCGTCTCCCCGAACGTCCTGGAAGTCATCCTCGACGCCACCACGGACGGAGCGACCGGCACCGAGAAGAAGTCGGCGCGCGCCGCGGTGAAGGCCGCACGCGCCCTGCCACGTCTCGAGCACAAGTCCGCCCGTGCCACGGTCCTTGAGGCCAAGAGCATGCACATCGCCCACCTGAAGGGACTCGCCATGCAGCACCAGCCCCTGCCCGAGTCGCAGGAACAGTTCCGTAACCGTCTCTCCGAAACGGTCCGTGGGCTCATGGACCAGGACGGAGGGACGTGGACATGCATCGAGGGCACATACCCGGACCGTGTCGTCGTCTCCGTGCACCGGGAAGACACCGGCACGCCCGGGGAGGGGGAGCAGCGCAGCGGCCACTACGTGATCCCCTACACGGTCACGGCCGACGGTGACATCACGCTGGCCGTTCCGCAGCCCGTCGAACTGGCCACGATCGTCGTGCCCAAGGGCGCCGCCACCTCCCGGGCCGCCACCAGCGACGAGGACGTCGACGCGCGCGTGGTGCAGCCCACCGTCGAAGCGCTCACCGACGCGACCGCCCGTGTCAGCTCGACCGGCGCGGGCCCCGAACAGCTCGAGGGCGTACGGGACAAGGTCCGCACCCTGATCGCCGCGCTCTCCGCGAAGGGCCTCGACATGGACCAGGAGCCGGACACCGCTCCGAAGAAGCCCGCACCGCCCGCTAGTGCCTCCGGGGCCGGACCCACCGGCATGGACCTGTGGGACGACAGCGCCTTCTACGACGACGAGGACGACGACGAGGAGGCCCCGCCCCCCGCCGAGAACGACGTCGACGAGGACACCAGCGACACGGACATCGTGCGGCTGGACGAGGACGAAGTGAAGGCTGCTCTCGCGATGATGCAGAGCTGAGTCGCACGACTCAGCTCCCGCCCACCCGGCCGGCCACCAGAGCCGACCGGAACAAAACAGCAGGTCAAACCCTATGCGCTGCCCGCTCATGACTACCTGAGCGGGCAGCGCGCGACGTTAACCCCTCCCTCCCTTTTCCATACGGCCTCGCGTTGAGGCTGTCCCGGTGCTGGCCGGGCGGAGCGACGCACGTCAACCGCACCCCAGCATCAGGGAGAGAGCAGCAATGCCCGACAACGCTCGCATCAAGGAACTGCAGAAGCAGCTCCAGGTGAAGGCCGCGGAGGCCGAGGAGATCAGCAAGAGCTTCAAGGTGGAAGACGGCGGCTTCGTCGTCTCCACCGAGCAGGCCGCCAAGTTCCGCAAGGTCTCCGGCGAGGCGCAGGAGATCAAGGGACTCATCGACGCCGAGCAGGGCCTGGCCAACATCAAGCAGTACCTCGACACCCCCGAGCGCCCGCCGGCCGCGGCCACCCACTACGGCCAGAACCCGGCCATGGAAGAGAAGTCCCTCGGCGACCTGTTCGTCGAGTCCGACTCCTACAAGCGCGCCTCCGAGTCCGGCTTCCGCGACCGTCCGTACGTCCGCGCCGAGATGGAGGGGAAGTCGATCTTCTCCCTGTCCGCCGGCTCCGTGACCCACCAGACCCTCGGCAGCGCCCAGAACCTCGGCATCGCCGAACGGGCCTACCGCAAGTTCCACATCAGGGATTTGTTTCCGAAGTCCACCACCAAGCAGGCGGTGCTCTACGGTGCGCGTGAGACCGGCTGGACGAACAACGCCAGGCAGGTGAAGGAGCGCTACGCGGCCGACGGCACCAGCCCGGCGACCGGGGCAGAGAGCGACACCTGGGGCCGCGCCCCTCGGTCCAAGCTGTCCCTTACGCCTGTCATGTACAACGTCGCCGAGATCGCCCACCTGCTCGACGCCCACAAGAACATCCTTTCGGACGAGCCGCGTCTGAAGACCTTCATCAACACCCGCATGATCGAGGGCGTCAAGTACCAGGAGGACTGGGACCTCCTGCACTCCGTCGGTGACGGGCAGTCCCTCACCGGCATCTACAACACCCCTGGCGTCCAGCAGTACACCGGCCTGGCCACCGACAAGTACTCGGTACAGATCCGGCGCGCCATCACCCAGGCGCTGCTCGCCGAGTACGAGCCGACCGGCATCGTCCTGTCCCCGACGATGTGGGAGCACGTCGAGGTCGAAGAGGACAAGAACGGTGCGTTCCGCGTCGCGGTCGCCGTCGCCATCGGCGCGGAGAAGAAGGTCTGGCGCCTGAACGTCGTCGAAACCACGGCCATGGCGGACGGCGACTTCCTGATCGGCGCGTTCGGTCTGGGGGCGCAGCTCCACGACAGGGAGAACGTCTCCGTCACCGTCTCCTCGGAGAACGCGGACAACTTCGAGAAGGGCCTGATCACCTTCCGCGCCGACGAGCGCCTGGCGCTCGAGGTCCCGCGGCCGGAGTCGTTCGTGATCGGCACCTGGACCACGCCGGCCACGGTCTGATCCAGACGCGGGTGAGGGGGGTGCGCCCGACTGTTGGGCGCACCCCCCTCCACGTACCACCATCACGACGACGGAGGACGCCGGTGATCGAGAAACAACCCCTTGGCCTTGCGGACGAGCTGGACGCGCTCGTCAACGCCCCCGCCACCCAGCGGGGCCCCCAGTGCAGCGTCGGCGCCTTCCTGGCCGCCGCGGACGAGGACGTTGCTGCCTCCCTCCGCGCGACGCTGGACAACGAACGTGTCACAGCGAAGGCCATCGCCGACACCCTCAGCCGGTACGGCCCTGCGGTCACGGCGTACACCGTGGCCCGGCACCGGCGCCGCGGGCAGTCCAACGGATGCCGGTGCGAGCGATGAGCCTGAGCAACGACCTGCAGGCGCTCCTGGAACCGGCCAGCCATGAGCAGAGCCAGGCCCCGCAGACCCAGCGCCCCCAGCCGGCCGTTCCTCGCGGCTGGGAGTCCGGCGTGCGGTACGAACCGAACGGCACGATGGTCGTCACCACCCCGCCCGCCGAGACACAGCCCGGCGGTGAAGCCGACTGGCGGGCGCGCGTGGAGGAGATGGGGCTCGCCATCCCCGACGGGTTCCGTGTCCGCCTCGTGGAGGCCAAGCATGACCCGGCCGCCTGGCACCGTGACCAGCAGGGCGACGATGCAGTGACCCGCGCTGTGTGGCGCTGCCGGTACGTCATCGAACCGGCAGCGCCGGCGTGGCTGTCCGCCGGTGACGTGGACGCCCTGGTGCGTGACGCGATGCGGCGGCGCCGCAAGGCGCGCCCGGTCGTCGACGACGCGGACCGGTCGCTGGTCGTCGTCTACGCGGACGCGCAGGCCGGGAAGGTAGGCCGGGACGGAGGGACCCCTGAGCTGGTCGCCCGCGTCGCCGAGCGGTTCGACCGGCTCGACGACCACATACGCGACCTGAAGGCCGTCGGCCGCGGCCCCACAGCCGCGTACTGGATGGACGCCGGGGACTGCGTGGAGAACTACGAGAACACCGCGCAGCAGGCGTACACCAACGACCTGACGATGACGGAGATGATCCGCGTGCACAGGCGGATCACCTTCGAGGGCCTGGACCGGCTCGCCGGGCGGTTCGGCCGCGTTGTCGCCGCGACGTGCGGCTCCAACCACGGCCGGGTGCGGCGCGGCCGCGAAGCCGTCGGCCCGCCCAGCGACGACTGGGGCATCGAGGTCCTGTCGCAGATCGCCGACGCCTACGCCCGCAACGAGGCCGCCTACGGGCACGTCAGCTTCGTCATGCCCGAGCGGTGGCGGGAGTCCGTTTCCCTCGACGTCTCCGGCACCGTCGTGGGCCTGGCGCACGGGCACCAGTACGCGCGGCCGGACAAGGCCGTGGACTGGTGGCGTGGGCAGACGTTCGGCCGGCAGCCGATTGCCGACGCGGACGTGCTGATCACCGGGCACTTTCATCACCTGCGGGCGCAGCAGGTCGGCAACGGCCGCCTGTGGATCCAGGCGCCCACCCTGGACAACGGTTCCGACTGGTACACCGCCCGCAGCGGCGAAGTGTCCACCGCCGGCCTCCTCGTCTTCAGCGTCGGCCCGGACGGCTGGGACGACCTCCGACTCCTGTAGGGAACGCCGTGGACTTCTCCGTGTTCGACCCCGGATGCCGCCTGCACGGGCGTGCCTGCCGCACCCCTTGGGGCTTCGACCCTGCTCACACCGACAGTTCCCGGCCGTACACGGTCGAGGAGTTGGCCGACCGGGAGACTCCTCCGCACCGGTACGCGTACCCCTCCACGGAGGAGTACGTGAGGGGGTTCCGGATCTGGCGGGCGCTCCGCCGGGACCAGGAGCTGACCGGCCTCGAGCGGCTGCTGGCCACCGCCGTGCGGATGGCTCCGCTGGGCGCACAGCTCGACGGGCTCATGCACCCCCACCAAGATCGTTCTTGCGCAATTGTGCAAGCCGTCTCCGGCCTTGAAGGGCTGCCCGAGGGGACCATGATCGTTCTTGCACAATTGTGCAACTGCTCCGATTCGTAGCGCGCGACCGTAGCCACCCCTGTGCCTCATCCTTCCGCGGCCACCACACACGGAAGCACCGGAAGGACACCATGGGCCTCTACCGAGAGAACGGCGAGCGGATCACGAGGGCCGCGTTCCCCGCGGCCGCCGCCAGCGACCCGCCCCAGCGCATCACCGAGAACGTCTACCAGACCGAGCCGTACGGCCGCGGCGACGGCCGCCCGGAGGGGTCCCGCCGCCACCTGCTCTACGAGGCCGGTGACGTCGTCCCGAAGTCCGTGATCGACCGCCTGTTCACCCCAGCGACCATCACCGCCATCACGCCGGCCACCGGCCCGGCCGCAGGAGGCACCGTCGTCGCCATCACGGGCACCCACCTCGACGGCGTCTCCGCCGTGAACTTCGGCGCCGCCGCCGGGACCGGCCTCAAGGTCATCTCCGCGACCGAGCTGCGCGTCACGACGCCCGCGGGCGCGGCCGGGGCGGTCGACGTCGTCCTCGCCGACGACACCGGCAACGTCACCAGGGCAGGCGGCTTCACCTACACCGCCTGACCCGAAACGGCGGGGCGGCCCCAACTCGGGGGATTTGGGGCCGCCCCGCCGTCACCGTACGTCCGCGCCACGGCAGGGCGCGACACAAGCGCCGCGCCCTGTGCAGGGTGCGCGCCGACCGGACCACCAGCGCAGAGGGAGCCATCATGGCCACCACCACCCGGACCCGTAAGACCGCCGCGAAGACCGCGGCCGCCGACGACACCCCTGTCACCGAGACCGAGAACGAGGCCACGGCCGAAGCCACGGGCGGCCCGGCCTCCGAGGAGCCCACCACCGAGAAGACGGTCGCCGACACCAGCCCGAAGGCACCCGAAGCCGCCCCGCTGGAGCCGCCGACGAATACCGTCCACGCGGCCCCCGACGGCCCGGCCGAGCCCGGCTACGTCTCCCCGACCGAGGTCATCCCCGACGACATCGCCGAGGTCATCTTCGACGACGAGACCAAGGAGCCCCCGGCGGACGTGGCCGCGGTGTTCCAGCCCGTCACCCCGTACGGCTCCAGCTTCGTGTGCACGGTGCGCCTGGTCGAGCGGACGTTCATCGGACCGCACTCCAAGCCGATCGAGCGTCTGCTGCAGCCCAAGGGCGCTCACGTCTCCGAGAGCGTCGCCGCCCGCATCCGCGAGCGCCTGGCAGCCCAGGCCGCCGCCGCGGCCGGCACCGAGAAGTAAGGGAGGCCCGGGGTGTCGGTCTTCGACTACGAGCCCATGTACGGCGGGGCACTGTACGACCCCGAACCGGCCGGCGGACAGGTCACCAGCCTCGTCCTCTACGACGGCCCGGAGCGCACCACCGAAGTTGCCGCGGCAGGGCCGGGCACTCGGCTGCGCGCCGGAACGTACCGGTTCGCGCTCCCGGACGTGCCCCCAGGCCGCTACTGGGCCAGCGTCACCTTCACCCCGAGCGAGGGGGCTCAGCCCGTCAAGGACCAGGCCGTGCGCCTGGACCTGCCTCTCGGGCTGGGCCTCGTCACCTCCCCGGAAGCCGTCGCCGACGACCTCGGCGTCCCGCTCCCGCTCACGCCCGCGCAACGCGACGACCTCAGCACCGCGATCCGTAAGGCGCAGGCCGACGTCGAGGGCTACCTGGGGCAGTCCCTCGTCCCGAAGATCGTCACCCATACCGGGGTCAGGCCCTACCGGACGACCGGCCTCAACGACCCCGAGGCATGGCCCATCATCAGCGACGACTGGGCAGAGGTTGCCGCCTACCGTGACCGGGGGGACGGCACGTACGACGTCGACTTCCTCATCGGCCTCAACGGCGCCGCGGAGAAGGCCATCGTCCGGTACGTCACCGCCCACGCCGCCGAGTCCGAACGCAACCGGCCGGGCGGTACCGGCGCCCAGGGCCGCCGTGCGTCGTCGGTCAGCGCAGAGGGACAGTCCATCTCGTACGAGTCGGCCCCCACGGCGGGGCAGGCCGGCGCACTGCCGACCATCGACACCCTGTCCCGGCTGAAGCGCCGCCTGTGGCAACCGGTCGGCCCGCCGCCGCGCCCGCCGTGGCCGTACTCCTCGACCCGCTACCGCAGCGGCCGCTGACGAAGGGAACCGCCAACCGTGGCCGTCCTGCTGCCGAACGCCCAGCTCACGGTGTACGTACTCGCGCACCCGTGGGCCCGTGACGCCAACGGGGTGCCCGTGCCGCCGCCCCCGGGCCAGAAGCCGGCACCGCGCGGCACCTGGCCGGGGTCGGTCCTCGAGCAGCTCGAGGGCGGCTGGACGGTCCGCCTCGATCCGCGGGCGTGGCCGGTGGAGCCGGGCGACACCATCACGGACGAGACCGGACGGTCCTGGACCCTGTCCAGCGCCCGCCGCCATGCGGTGCCCGGATGCCCGGATGTCGACTACGTCCAGGCCACCGCCACCCTCAACCCGCCGGAGGTGCCGTGATGGCCGGGGCGAAGTTCACGCCGGCGCCGGGCCTGGAGGAGCAACTCGCGCGGATGCTGGCCCCGGCGGTGCACCGCATCGCCCAGCAGGTGGAGGTCGAGGCGAAGCGCCTGGCGCCGCCCACGAAGCGATGGGTGACCGTCGGCGACGACCGGGTCCGGCCCACGCACGTCAACGCGCAGGGCCAGGTCGTCCCCGGCAACCTGCGGTTCAAACTGGACTCCATGCAGTGGGACATCGAGCACCGCGGTGTCGGCGCCCACACGTACATGACCGAGCCCCGAGACCGCAGCTCCCGCGCGATCGCCAACCTGAAGAACTGCCGGTGCAGCATGCACAAGGACCCGGACGGGATCGCCCGGCACATCAACACCGGACAACCCGTCGTCGCCGGGAAGAAGGTCACCGTCACCGTGTCCGTGCAGGCCCCGATGGTCGTCGAGGCCGAGGTGGGCACCGTCTACCCGGGCAACCTCGTCGCCGACGGCGCCTTCTTCATGTCCCGGGCGGCCGCCATCGTCGCCGCCCGCGGCTGACGACGCGACACAAGCCGGGCGCGTGCGCACAGTGCGCGCCATGGCTACGAACACCACCACCAAGAAGCCCGCGGCCGTCGCCGCGGAAGAGCCCACCGCCCCGGCCGTGGAGACCGCCCCGGCCCGCACCGGCCGCAAGCCGGCCCCGGCGCAGGAGGCCGTCACCGGCCCTGCCCTGCGTGCTGGCGTCGACCCGGTCCGGATCCAGCTCACCCACCACCACACCATCGACGGCACCGCCTACCCGCCGGGCGCCCAGGTCCTCGTCTCCCCGGACTACGCCAAGCAGCTGCGTGGCCAGGGCTACGCCATCCCGGTCTGATGAGCGAGCTGGCCCTGGAGGACGCGGACCCGGTCTCTGCGATCCTCGCCTGGCTGCAGGAACACCCGGTGGTCGCCGACGCGCTCGGCGGCCCCGGCCGTGTGTCCGGCATCGCAGAGGCACCCTGGCCGCACCTGCGCGTCACGCACGGGCCCGGCGGTGACCTGCTGGACCTGCGATGGCGCATCGCACCGGAGGTGATGCTCGAGGTGTACGGCGACCCGGGCGGCTGGCCCGGGCAGGCGGAACTCCGGCGGATCCTGCTGCGCTGCGCCAAGGCCGCCCAGGAGCTGGTGGAGGAACCGCGTGTTCCCGGCCGGCCTGTCATCAGCGGCATCAAGCCGTCCGGGCTTCTGTTGTGGAGTCCCCTCGTCGACGGTCAGCCCAAGTGGCTGCTGAACCTGTCTGTGACCCTGCATCCGTGACGGCGCGACGTTAACCGTCCCGGCTCTCCAAGGTGTCCGCGCTCTAGTACCGGACACCAAGGAGATGCCCGCCATGGCTGGCGAGACCACGAACAACAACGAGATCGTCATTCCTCAGCTCAGCCGGGTGTGGCTGGCGCCCGTCGGCACCCCGGCCCCGGCCGATGCCACGTCGCCCATGCCCGAGGGCTGGTACAGCGTCGGCCTGTTCACCGAGGACTCCCTCAAGTTCAACGCCGAACCGAACTTCGAGCAGGTCCGCTCCGCACAGTCGTACTACCCGACCCGGACCTTCCAGACGCAGGACGCGGCCACGATCGAGGTCGACCTGCAGCAGTGGTCCGGCCGGAACTTCAAGGCCGTGTACGGCGGTGGCTCCATCACCGTCATCAACCCGGTCGGCGGCGGCAAGAAGCACTACCGCTTCGCCCCGCCCCGCGTGGGCGGCCGCACCGAGATCGCCGCGGTCATCGAGGTCATCGACGGCGGCAAGCACTACCGCTACATGATCCCGCGGACCATGCAGATGGAAGGCGTCTCCAAGGACCTCGCGAAGACGAAGGAGTCCGTGCTGCCGCTGCGTCTGGCCGTCCAGGGCGGCGACGAGGCGGACGCCTGGTACGTCATCACCGACGACCCGGCGTTCCAGCCGCCGGTCCCAACGGTCGTCACCATCGCGCCGACGACCGGCCCGGCCGCGGGCGGCACGACCGTCACCATCACCGGCGCCGACCTGAGCGGCGTCACCGCCGTGAACTTCGGCAACACCCCCGGCACCGAGCTGACCCTCAGGAACGACGCCGAGCTGTCTGTCCTCACCCCCGCCGGTGTGGCCGGACCGGTCAACGTCGTCCTCGTCTCCCCGGGCGGCAACGCCACCAAGACCGGCGGCTTCACCTACGCGTGACCCAGGCGTGCGGCCGCCCCTTTCCCGCCCTGGTGAGGCAGGGGCGGCCGCACCCCGCGACACAAGCCGTCCAGCGCTGCCACAGTCCGCGCGCTGCTGTCGCACCCCTGCGACCCAGCTACCTGCACACGAGAGGCCCCACCCATGTCGTTCGTCATCGACCTGGACGCCGAGCGCCGCGAGGTCCAGTACCCCCACGGCATTCCGGTCAAGTTCCACGGAGAACAGTTCCTCTTCCCGGCGGAGCTGCCCGCCGAAGCCCTCGACCCGATCCTGTCCGACGAGCTGGACCTGGTCGGTGTCCTCGGCGACGTCCTCAAGGTCGTGGAACGCAAGGGCGGCAACGAGGTGATGGACGTCGTCACCGTCATGTTCCGCCGGCCGCGGCTGCCGAAGCAGTTCCTGCAGGCGGTCCGCGAGACGTACGAGGTGCTCCTCGAGGACCAGTACGAGGACTTCGCGGCGAAGAAGCCGTCCGTGCCGGACTACATCCGCCTGACGACCGCCCTGGCCCGGGTCTACGGGGTGGAACTGGGAAAGCTCTTCGGGTCGGGCGACTCCTCCGAGACCGCTTCGCAGACGTCGAGTCCGACCTCTCCCGCTACCACCACGGACTCGACGCCCGAGGCGTCTGGCTCCGACCTGGACAGCCCGGATTCATCGGAGTCCGCCGGTTGATCTCCCTCGTCGACGGTCTGCCCGAAGACTCCCGCGTCCACTCCGGCCCCTCCGACGGCTGGAACCGGTACCTGGAGATGCTCGCGCTGATCGTCGAGGAGATCGGGCTCCTGGCCGCAGACAGGCGGCGCGAGGAGCCGTTCACCGTCGCCCGCCCGGAGCGCTCCGACACTGTGACGCGCCGCAGCCACAGCTACACGCCGAGGCCGCAGGCGCCCGCCCCGGAGCCCCCGGAACCCCGCATGTCCGGCCACAAGCAGATGCTCATGGCGGCCATGCAGAGAGGAATGATCCGCAGTGGCTGAGGGCCTGCAGGCCGGCCGCCTCGACGTGCCGGTCGTCGCCAACCTGGCCGGCTTCGCTGCGAAGCTCCGCAGCGAAGTCGAAGCGGCCGCCGAGGGCCTGGCCGCGAAGATCAAAGTCGAGGTCGACGGCAAGGGCCTGCGCAAGCGGCTGGAGAAGGTCGTCGAGAAAGCGGCCCGGGGTGTCACCGCCACCGTCCGCGTCAAGGTCGACGAGGACCGGTTCCGTGCCGAGCTGGACGGGATTCGCCGCCGTCTCGACGAGGCCGACCTCAGTCTCCCCGTCCGCCCGGACAGCGACGGGCAGGGGAACGGCGGGGGCGGGTTCCTGGACAGGCTCCGGGGCCTGATCTCAGGCGCCCAGGTCGAGGCGGACCGTAACCCGGTCAACGTCCCCGTCCAGATGAGCATGCCGGGCCGCGGCCGGGGCCTGCGGATGCTCGGCGTCGGCGCGATCGTCTCCCTGCTGCAGCCCGCGGTCGCCCTCATCGGCCAGTACGGTGCCGCCCTGACCGCTCTCGTGTCCGCGGCCGCCCCGGCGGTCGGTGTCCTCGGCGCGATCCCCGGCCTGATCGCCGCGGCGGGTACCGCGGCGATCAGCACCAAGATCGCGTTCTCCGGGTTCGGTGACGCCGTCAAGCAGACGCTGCAGGCCCAGGAGAAGCTCGCCAGCGGCAGCAAGCTGACCAAGGCCGAGCAGCAGAAGCTCAGCGCAGCCCTCGGCGATCTGTCGAAGTCCGCCCAGAAGTCGGTGACGGCAGTCACTGGTCTCTCCGGCGCCTGGAAGGACGTCAAGAAGAACGTCCAGGAGCACTTCTTCGCGGAGATCGCAGACGATATCGAGCCCCTGGGCAAGACCCTCCTGCCCATGCTCAACGGGGCGTTCTCTGACATGTCCTACGCGATGGGCACCCTGGCCCAGCGTGGGGCAAAGGCGATGCAGTCGGGCCCGTTCAAGGAGGGCTTCCACAAGGTCGCCACCACCAATGCCCTGGTCATGGGCAACATGACCAACGGGGTGTCGAACCTTGCGGCGGCGACCGGGCACTTCCTGGTCGCCGCGGGCCCGTTCACCGAGCGGGTCGGCCGCGCCGGCGAGAAGTTCACCCAGTGGGTCCGGGCCTCCGCCAAGGCAGGCCGGGAAACCGGCAGCCTCGCCAAATTCCTGGACCACGCCGGCGACAAGGCCGCTCAGCTCGGCCGGTCCACCGGCAGCCTCATCAAGGGCCTCGGCGGTGTCGGCAAGGCCGCCATGGACACCGGCAACGCCCTCCTCGACGGCCTCGAAGGCAGCATGAAGCGCTTCGAGCGCTGGGCGAACTCCGGCGCCGGGCAGAAGATGATGAAGCAGTTCTTCTCGGATGCTGCTCCCGCCTTCCACGAGGTGAACCTCCTGTTCGGGGACCTCATGCGGGGGCTGGGGCGGTCCATGAAGGACGGCGGGATCACCGACCTGGTCCGGCAGATCCGAACCGAACTGATGCCTGCCCTCGGCACGTTCTTCAATGCGATGGGCCAGTCCATCGGACCTGCGCTGATCTCCCTCATCTCGAACATCGCCACAGCCATCGGGAACCTGTCGGCAGCCGGGTCCGGGCTCGGTGTACTGCTCGTCGCCTTCAGTGGCCTGGTGCAGGTCTTCAACACGCTGATGAACGTGATTCCCGGTGCGAACACGGTGCTTGCCACGTTCCTGGGCACGGTGATCGCGCTGAAGGTGCTCGGCAGCGTCGCCGGCGTTTTCAGGTCCTTCGGTACCTCCATCGCGGCTGCGGGAACCTCCATGCGCGGTCTGGGCACCACCATGACCGGAAGCCTCGGTCCTGGTGTGCTGGGCCCGCAGATCAGCATGTGGCAGCGCATGGGCGTCGCCTACCAGGGCGCCGCGCGCGAAGGCGGCCGGCTGCGCGGCACCCTTCGTGGGATCGGTGCCGCGAACGGGGCCGTCGCCCGCACCATGGGCGGCGTCATGTCCACGCTGGGAGGCCCGCTCGGTGTCGCACTCGCCGGCGTCTCGATCGCACTCGGCCTGTACGCCTCCCACCAGGAAAAGGCCGCCCGTGCCGCGCAGGCCCACGACGAGCGGGTGAAGTCCCTGACGGACGCCCTCGTCGCGTCCGGAGGGGCAATCGACGCCAACGTCCGCGCCTCGGCCGCGCAGCTCCTTCAGGACACGAAGCTCTCCGACGGCAAGGGCAAGCTCGTCGACGTCATGCGTGAAGCTGGGGTGAGCCTTGGAACGCTGACGAGCGCTTACCTCGAGCAGGGCACGAACCTCGGAGCCCTGGAGAAGCAGCTCAAGGCGACGGAAGATGCCGGCCGGGGCCTGGACACCATCGGTACACAACTCGTCCAGACGATGTCCGACGAGGGCATGGCGGCGATGCGTGCGAGGGAAGCCCTCGGCACGGTGAAGGGGGAGCTCGAGGAGAGTCGGAAGGCGCACAAGGAACTCGCTGACGCCGCCAACGACGCCGGTGACGTCGGTGTCACCGCCTACGACCGGCTGCAGGCCGCGGTGATGTCGTTCAGTGACAAGACGAAGGGCGCCGACGAACGCGTCGACTCCCTGAAGCGGGCCCTGGACGCTCTCAGCGGGAACTCCATGGGGCTCCACGACGCCCAGACCCAGCTGAACGCGGTAATGCTCCAGGTCGGCGACACCCTGAAGACGGACATCGAACGCGCCGAAGGCTGGGGCAAGGCCCTCATCGCGAACAACGGGCTGGTCGACACCTCCACGAAGAACGGCCAGGCCCTCAACTCCAACCTCATGGAGCTGCGCGACGGCATGCTGTCCGTGGCCACCGCCGCGCAGCAGGCCGGCGAGAAGCAGGAAATCTCGATGACCGAGGCCACGCAGCGCAGCACCGCGGCGATGCAGGAGGCCCGCGACAAGGCCATCGAGCTGGCGAGGGGTTTCGGTTTCTCGAAGACCGAGGCTGAGAATCTCGCGAACCAGATGGGGTTCATCCCGTCCACCGTCACGACCGTCATGTCGGTGGGAGGCGTTCCGGAGGCGACCGCCGCGTTCCTGGCCCTGCAGGGGCAGTTGGCTGCTCTGCCTCCGGGTAAGTCGGTTCAGGTCGAGGCCCTCACGATCGAGGCCCGGACCGCGCTGGAGGCCATGGGCTTCACGATCGGGCGGATCCCCGGCAGCAAGAACATTTCCATCACCGCCCCCACCAGCGGGCCCCGGGCGAACGTGGCCGCTCTGGCGCAGGACATCGCCGCCGCGCCGGACAAGAAGAAGGTCACGGTCGAGGCGATCATCCAGCAGGCCACCGGTGACCTGAAGAGCGTGCAGACGCAGGTCGCCGGGATGAAGGGCAAGTCGATCGAGGTCAAGGCCCCGACGAAGACGGCACAGGAGGCGCTGAAGGACCTCGGTTTCAAGATCGAGAACGTCGACAAGGGCGGCAAGACGGTCAAGATCACCGCTCCGACCGGAGATGCGCTCACCAACGTGCAGCGAATCCAGACCGCGGTCAACAACCTGACGGGCCGGACGGTGCACGTCACCGTCCAGTACAACGAGTCCGGGAAGCCGTCCGTGGTCCGCACGCACGCGGACGGCGGCATCGTCCACTACGCCAACGGCGGCATCCGTGCGGCCACGAACCGCATCAAGGCGTTCGCGGCCGGCGCCGAACGGCACATCGCACAAATCGGCAAACCAGGCGAAATACGAATATGGAATGAACCTGAGACAAAGGGCGAAGCGTACATACCTCTAAGCCCGGCAAAACGCAAGCGTTCTGAGGCAATTCTCAACCAAGTGGCCCAAATGTTCGGCGGCCAAGTGGTGTATTTCGCCCAGGGAGCCCTACGCCAGTACGCCGGCGGCGGGGTCCGCAGCACCAACGCATCGAGCCCGACCCGCAGCATGTCGACCGCGGCCACGGCTGCCGCGGCGCTCGTCGGCGGCGACCTGAACCTGACCATGACCGGCGCGCCGATGACCCCGGGAGCCGCACTGAGCGACGCCATGTTCGAACTGCGTCGCATCCGCCGAGGAGGCGCACATGCCACTGCGTGAAGGCGAATGGAACCTCTCCTACGGCAGGAACGGCGTGCACCCGGGCGCGGACTTCACGTTCGGGACGATCGCGTCCGGCTACTACCTGCTCGAGCCGTACGAGATCACCTACGGCGACATCGACGCGGGCGACGTGCCGATGCCGCAGGAGGACGGGGCCCGGTTCGGGCAGGACTACCGGGGGCAGGCCACCGTGACGTTCGAGGTGGGGGTGGACACTGTCGATGCGGCTCCCACCCAGCTCGGTCGGCACGGCGCGAACCTGGATGCGGTGTCGGTCATGCTGCAGGCGTGGGACGCGGAGGCGGTCCGCCGGCGCTTCGGTACTCCTGCCGTGCTCCGGACCGTGCAGGGCGGCAGGGCGCGCCGGTTCTACGGCCGGCCCCGGAAGATCGCTCCGGCCGGGTCGGTGCTGACACGGCAGGGCTATACGCCGGTCGTCGCGACGTTCGTGTGCGTGGATTCCGCCGCGTACGACGATGTGGAGCAGATCGTGCGGGTGGGGCTGGTGCCGCCCGATCACTACGGTCTGGTGGGGCCGCTCACGACGCCGCTGACGATGACCGCGGAGAGTTCCGGGAAGGTCGCCGGTGACGTCGTGGTGCAGGGGACGAGGCCGACGTGGCCGGTCATCACGTTCTACGGGCCGATCCGCAGGCCGGTGTGCGATGTCATCGGCCGGTGGAAGGCTTCTCTCGACCTGACGATCGGTGAGGGGGAGCGTGTGGTGGTCGACACGCGGCCGTGGGCGCGGACGGTTCTGCGGAACGGGAGCGCTTCGGTGGCTGGGGCGCTGACCCGGGACACACCGCGGTTGAAGGACATGCGGCTGCCTCCGGGCCGTCAGGATTTCGTGCTGCGTGGCACGGACGCCACTGGTACCGCGTACATGACGGTGGCCTGGCGGGACGCCCACGGCTACCTCTGACCGCACCCGGCCAAGATCATTTTTGCCCAATTGGGCAAGGCGTCGATTCAGCGCGCGACGCAAGCCTCCCGGCCGCTCGACACTCCGCCGGTTCGATCCAGTAACCAGCGGAGGTAAGAGAGATGCCGTGGGACAGCGTGCCGTGGTTCACCGAGGGCGGCGCCGTGCACTCCAGCGAGGTGGCGCGGCTGCTCGCGTACGCGGCGTTCGGCGGCGCGGAGGGCGTAGTCGGCGCCGGTGACCTGCGGGTGAGGGCCCTGTCGTCTCCCGGTGCGGAAGTGCAGGTGACGGCGGGTGCATGCGCCATCGTGAACCGGGCGGCGGGGGCGGCGTACCAGGCGTACGCGGGCCGGCTACCGACGGCTGACCGGGCAAAGGTCGCTGCGACCGGAGTGTCGGCCCGTTCCGATCTCGTTGTGGCGCGCGTCGAGAATCCGCATTCCTACGGCGAGACGTGGCCCGACCCGTCGGACCCGAAGGTCGGCCCGTACATTTTCACCCGCGTGCTCAGCAACGTGCCGAAGACCACGACCCGGGTGAGTCAAGTCCGGCCCGGGGACAGTGCCATTGCGCTGGCCCGTATCGACCTGCCGGCGAACACGTCCTCGGTCACCCAGGCCATGATCACGGATCTGCGGTCGATGGTCAGTCCGCGGCGCGAGCGGGTTCTTTACACGGCGTTCCCGGCGGCAGGCAGCACCCTCACCTACTCCGACAACAAGTGGCACAACTGGCCGGGGGAGCCCGCGAGGTGGAACATCGACGTTCCGCTCTGGGCGACCAGGGTCAAGATCGTCACGACGCTGGCAGGGTTCCGGTTCTCCAGGGCGAACGTCTACGCCGCCATGCAGCACGTCTTCGGTGGAACCCTCGGCCAGAACACCACCATCGACGACGACCAGGGGTCCGGTACCCGCCGGTCGACCGTCGTGATCGCCGACAACATGTACGTGCCCGCGGCGAAGCGCGGCACCACGCAGTCCCTGTACCTGCAGACGTACATGTCCAAGGCGGAGACCGGGGACCTCACGGTGGACGGCTCCACATCGATCATCGCCGACGTGGAGTTCGTCGAGGCCCCGGACGAAGAGGAGGTCTGAGATGCCGGCGGGCTGGCGGTACATCGCGCAGCGTGCCACCGGCGGGGAGGACGTCGGCAACGAGCCGATCCTGGACTGGGAGGTGCCGCTCGCGCTGTCCTCGAACCCGAAGCGGGTCCTGTCCGGGCCGGGGACCCTGGACGGCACGATCGAGCCCGAGTACACGCGGATGCTCGGCGACGACGGCAAGCCGATCCTGCAGGAGTGGGGCACGAAGCTGTATCTGGAGATCGACGGCATCATCCGGTGGGGTGGCCTCGTCGCCAAGACCGCGTACGACGGGCCGAAGGCGACGATCAGCTGCGAGGGGTTCACCTCCTACCCGCACGGCATCCCGTACGAGGACCACATGATCTCCGGGAAGCTGATCAAGCCGAAGGACCCCTACGAAGGCAAGGACAAGAACCACGATGGGTGGGTGGACGGGAAGAAAGGCAAGGAGCGGGTGCCTGAACCGCCGAAGCCCTACGGTGGGCCCCGCATCGACGCCTACGACGCGTTCCGGAACATCTGGGACCACGTCCAGTCACGGCCCTACGGGAACCTCGGCCTCACGATCGACACTCACGACCTGGGGGAGCTGCTGGGGGCCGCCGACGGCAGTGATCCGTGGGAACTGGCCTGGTGGAACAACCCCGACTGCGGGCAGGCCCTGGATGCGCTGGCCAAGAACACGCCGTTCGACTGGCTCGAGAACCACGCCTGGGTGGGGAACACCAACCGCATCGAGCACCGGCTGATCCTGGGCAAGCCACGGCTCGGCCGGAAGCGGACTGATCTGCGGTTCGCTGACGGGGAGAACATCGCGGCGATCGCCAAACCGCAGGGGATGGGCGACAGCTTCGCGAACGAGATCGTCGTGCTCGGCAAGGGCGAGGGCCAGAAAATGGCGCGCGCCCAGGTGTACCGGTACGACGGGCGGCTGCGCCGGGTGGCCACGGTCACCGACAAGTCCTTGTCGTCGGACAGTGCCCTGCGTACCCGCGGCAACCAGGAGCTGGCCGGCCGTACGCAGGCGTTGCAGATCCCCGCCATCCAGATCATCGACCATCCCAACGCCCGGTTCGGCGCGTGGTCCCTCGGTGACGACATCCGCGTCCAGGTCCACGTGCCGTGGGTGGGCGACGTCGACGTGTGGCACCGCATCATCGGTGACGAGATCAGCGCCGACGGGCTGTGCACGCTCACCCTGAAGCGGTCGGACAGCTTCCTCTACTGACCGCGCGACGGTAACCGGTCTGGTCGTCCAGCATCCGCGGCCATGGCGAACTTCCTCGACGACCAGACCGACGCGAAGCGCCTGGCGCAAGTGCTCGCCGAGTACGAGCTGCGCCTGCAGGCGCTGGAGCGGACCACGCAGGCCAGCTTCACGAGCATCGAGGGCGGCTCCCTCGACATCTACGACGATGAGGGCGTCCTCAAGGGCAGTGTCGGTGTCCAGCCCGACGGCGGGGTTGCTCTCATCCCGGTGAACACCACGCCGCCGCCCACCCCTACGCCTCCCGTCGTCGGTTCGGAGCTCGCGGGTCTGCTGGTGGTCTGGGACGGGCAGTGGGACGACTCCTATCAGACGCCCACGGACTTCTCCTTGGTCCAGGTCCATGTCGGGCCGAGCCCGGACTTCACCCCCAGCTTGGCCACGCAGGTCGCCACGATCACCGCGCAGCTCGGCGGGTCGGTGACCGTCCATATCGATCACTACAACCCGGTGTGGGTGCGGCTGGTCGCGCAGAACACTGGGCTGGCCACCGGCCCCGCGTCGGTCGCGGTGCAGGGGCAGGCACGGCAGGCCGTGTCCCAGGACCTCATCGACGACATCGTCACCGCCGCGAAGATCGCCGAGGGCGCTGTGACGATCAACGCGCTCACCGAAGGGCTCGCCGACACCGCCTCGCAGCGCTGGGTCGACTCCATGGGTGACCCGTCCACGTGGGCTGTGAACGCCTCCGGTCCGGGCGCGTCGTGGACGGTTCCGCGGGCGGCCGCGGACGCCCCCACCGGGGGGACGGTCGGTGAGGCGGTCGGCTACATCCGCATGGTGGGCACCACGCCCATCCCGTACGACCCGGACGTGCTGTACCGGGTGTCTGCCCGGATCCGCGCCACGGTGCAACCTGCCGTCCCGGACGCCGTGTACGTGGGCGTGCTGGGGCTGGCCGCGGACAAGGCGACGCCCGTAAACCGGTTCGGTGCGAACTCACCCAACTCGCACACGTATGCGGCGGCGTCTTCTCGTGCGATCGGTACGGCGGACGGCTGGGTGGTGGTCACCGGCTACCTGAAGGGGAGGGCGGCGACCGGCGGGGCGGGCCCGTACACGGATCCGAGGGCGCCCGCTCCACTGCACACGGACACCCGCTACATCGCCCCGTACGTGTGGCTGAACTACAACCAGAGCGGGACGCCGGCTGCGGGCGTGATGCAGGTCGATGCGGTCACCGTGGAGGCCCTGAAAACGGGGATCGTGGATTCCACGAACTTGGTGGCGGGGTCGGTGACGACGGCCGCGCTGGCGGCGGACTCGGTGACGGCCACGAAGATCCTCGCCGGGGCGGTGACCGCAGCGAAGATCGACGCGGGTGCGGTGACCACGGCGAAACTGGACGCGCTCGCCGTCACCGCCGACAAGCTGGCCGCGAACAGTGTCACGGCGACGAAGATCCTCGCCGGGGCGATCGACGCCACCCACATCAAGGCCGGATCGATCAGTGCGGACAGGCTCGCGCTCGGCACCGACGGCAACGTCGCCGCCGACCCTTCCTTCGAGGGGGAGATCAGCGATCAGCGGATCGCCGGTGTTCCCTACCTGAGCTTCGCCGCCGGTAACGGCACCCCGCGCGCCGTTCAGGTCGACTGTGTCTCCGCAACAGCCGTCAGCCGCGCTCTGCGGGTCGCGCAGATTGGTGTCCTGCCCGGCACGAAGTTCTTCCTCGGTGTCGACTACCTGGCCTCAGCGGACTGGGCGGGCAGACAGCTGTCGGCGTACGCGCGGTGGGAGAACGCGGCAGGGGGGACCCTCGGGTACGGCAACGTCAATCTGGAGGACATGAGCGTCGTCCGAGGCGCCTGGTCCCGTCTGCAGGGCATCACCAGCACCGCGGCCCCGGAGGGTGCGGTCCGCGCCGTCATCCAACTGGCCTGCGACGACGTCACCGCCGGCACGGTCGCGTTCGACAACGTCATCGCCCGTGTCGTCGTCGCGAGCGGGCCGGCCGGTGCACGCGCCGAACTCTCCCCCCTCGGCATGCAACTGTTCGACGCCTCCGGTGAAGAAGCCATCGCGCTGATGACCGGCCGCCCCAACTACCTGACGCTCTACACGGCCGGCCTGCCGGTCGCGACGATCGACCAGGGCGGCAACGGCCAGTTCCAGAGCCTCGCCGTCGCGGACACCCTGACCGTGGGCGGCACCCCGCTGGGCGGACTCCTCGACCAGGTGCCCCGGGGCGTACAGGCCATCTGCTACCAGTACAGCAGCCGTACCGCGGCGAGCACGGAGATGGGTTTCGTCGAACTGGCGGCGGACATCGACGAAAGCCGCATGTACCGGATCCGTTTCGCGGCGCGCGCCGACCCCTCCGAGGCCGGGGGAGAGCTGCGGATCCGGCTGCGTGACGGCGGCCCCAACGTGCCCACCATCGCGTCGCCGCAGCGGTACATCGCGGTCCATCCCATGCCCGTGGCCACGAGTTTCACCGCGGGAATGGAGTTCACCTGCTCCGGCAAGTGGTTCGGGGCGGGGCTGCACCGGTTCCTCATCACGTTCCACGGGGCGCTCGGCCCGTCTACGCAGACCACCCAAATGTACGGAGCAAGTGACAACCCGGGCTACTTCTACATCGAGGACATAGGCCCGTTCATTTCTGAAACCGGCTCATACAATGACGGAGGTGGGACGGTCGCCCCGTCGCCGAAGAAGTACACCAAGACGTACCCCTGCGCCTGGTCCGGGTCCTACTCGCAGCGCGGCTCGTACAACGCCCACTACGGCAACTCCTGCTACCAGGGCTACTACAGCTCCACGAACGGTGTGCAGGCCAGCCTGATCGGATTCCCCTCGTCGCTCGCCACCGATCTCGCCGGCGCGACGATCCTGGAAGCGAAGGTGTACCTGTACTTCGATCACTGGTACGCGAACGCCGGCGGCCGGGCCGTCATCAAGGCACACAGCCACGGCAGCCGGCCGGCGTCGTTCTCCGCGGACGGCGAATCCCAGACGGTCTCCTGGGCCCGCAACGAGGGCAAGTGGGTCGACATCACCAACGTCTTCGACAGCACACGGTGGAGGGGCGTCGCCCTGGACCCGAACAGCTCGTCGTCGACGTACTACGGCCGCGCCCGCGGCTACGGCCAGACCAACCCTCCCCAACTGCGCGTCACCTACACCAAGTGAGGATGCCCATGCCTGCTCTCCCCCTGCCGCTGGACACGATGTGTGCCCTGGCCTGCGAGCCCTCTTTACTTCCCCGCGTGCGCATGGCCATCGCGGTGGTTGCGCAGGAGGTCTTCGTGGAGTCGCCGGACACCCCGGGGTATCCGCTGCGCTGGAACCTGGCGAAGTCGGTCCTGAGCCCTACGGAGGCACAGGCCGCGTCGATGACGGTGGGCCTGGTCGTCTCCCCGCTCCTCCTCGAGGCGGCCGCAGCCGCCGGGACCACGGACCCGGCAGCGATGGCGGCAGCGATCACCGACGAGCAACTCCTCTCCGCGATCCGGCTGGGCTGGAACCCGGTCTCCGGGGTCCGCCCGGCCACGGTGACCGAGCAGCCGACGACATAAAGCCCTCCGGTCGTGCAGCGTGCCGGATGCGGGGAGCCGCGGGCCTTCGGGCCCCGGCTCCCGCGCACCCCACCCGACTGACGATCTAGGAGGCGCCATGGAATGGCTCATCTCCCTGGCGCCTGTCCTCGGCCCCCTGTGCGGTATGACGGGCGTGCTGGGCGGGGCCTGGCTGGTGCACCGCCGCGAGAACCGCAAGAACAAGAAGGAGGAGCAGGCCGCGGAGGCGAACACCTACGTCGCCTCCGTGCAGACGGTCACGGACGGTTTCGCGAAGCTTCTCGAGCAGCAGCGCGCCACCCACGCGCAGACTCTCGAGCGGGTCACCACCTTGGAGGCCAAGCAGACCGCGCTGGAACGCAAGGTGGAGGTCCTGGAGGAGGAACAGCGGCAGTGGCGCCGCTGGAAGGCCGCGGCGGTCGACTACATCCACCAGCTCCGCGCCATGCTCGCCAAGCTCTACACCGGGCCCCCGCCGTCCCCTCCCCGCGAGATCGCCGAGGACCTGGGCGACGAGGCACCGTAGTCCAGGAGGCGACGCAAGGCCCGGGCCGCGCGCAGCATCCGCCCGACCTACAACCTCGTACGGAAGGGCGGACCCTGATGTCTGCAACGCTCGAATCCCTGTCGACCGGCGTCCAGGTCGGTGCGGTACTCCCGCTGCTCACCGCGGTGGTGCAGCGGCCGGCCTGGTCGGCGCGGTGGAAGAAGATCGTGGCGGTCGTTGCCTCTCTCGTCGCCGGCGTCATCGCCGTGGCGGCGGACGGAGGATGGGACCAGTTCCAGCACGGCAAGCTCACGACCGTGACCATCCTCGGTGTCCTGGCGGCCTCCCAGACCAGCTACGACCTTGTCTGGAAGCCCAGCAAGGTCGCGCCGTGGCTGGAGGCCATCACCGCCCGGAAGACGCCTCAGCAGGCCGAATAGCACCTGCGGCACCCGACCGGTCTCCGGCCGGCGGGTACCATCACCATTCGAGGTGGCCGTACCGCTGCCGCGAACAGCGTTGAGATCGCCGTCAGGCGTCATTGGGTATACGGGCACTGCGGTGTCGCTTCCCCAGGGACGCGCCTGACACCAGGCGTCGAGACCACCGGGTGCGTGCAGAGCGCTCGGGGCCGGGGAGCGGTTGCTCCTGCGACGATCCGGCACACGCTGTCGCAAGGCTGGTACGGCCACCTCTTGCTGTCCCAACAGCACGACGCGCACTTTCGGCCCGAGAGCAGCGGGCCCTACCCGAACCGGAGGAACAGACCGCATGGCCGAAGCGCAGGGGATCGAGGCGGCGATCGAGCGCCTGTCGGGCATGAGCCCTGACGAGTTCATGAACGCGGTTGTCCGCCACGTCAGGGGGGCCCCGGACAAGCGAGACGCCCCGCGGGACATCCAGGCCGCGGCGCTGGCCTCTCCCCAGTTGGCCCCGCGCACGCTCGACGCGCTGGAGCTGGCCATCAAGAGGGCCCGCAGCTTCCTGCCGCGCCTCGAGGGCGAGAGCAAGAGCCAGCAGGCAGCCCGCCTCGCCCCGTTCAGGGCCGCGCTGCAGGCGGCCCAGGGCCCGTACCAGGACGTCGTCGACGACCTTGCCCATGAGGAGGCCAAGCAGCTCGCTGCGCTCGACGACGCCACCTTCACCCGCCGGTGGGCGGCGTTCGTCCGCGACGAGCCGGCCACCGGGCCGGTCCCGCGGCGCGTCCAGGCCCTCGCCTTCCGGTCACCGAGAGTAGCGGCCCGGGCGGAGGCGGCCTGTCGCCTGATGGTGGAGGAGCCGGCCCGCTTCATGGCGGCGGCCGCGCCCGGCGAGGGCCGCAAGGTGCACGATGCCCGGGTCAAGGAGTTCCGCGACCGGGTCGTCTCGGAGGCGCGGTTCCTGCGGTATGCCATCCAGTACGCCGAGGCCCGCCACGGCCGCATGCCGGCGGAGCCGAACGTCCGGCTGCGCGCGCTTCGTCTCCTCGGCCAGCGGCACCCCGAGGAGCTGATGGCTCTCGTCCGCCAGGTCCGCGAGGAGCTGTCCGAGGGGAAGAAGGAGGCGCGCCGAGACGCGCGCGCGGTCCGGCGCGCCGCGGGGCAGGGCGCGCGGTAGGGTCGGGCGGCGCGGGCCGGATCGCGGGAGCAGGGCGCGCCTGAGGCGCGCCCTTCGTCGTTCCCGGGCGCGCCCGATCGGTGCGGCCGGCGCGCGCCAGCCGCGCGCCGAGGGGGAACCGGCGCGCGCTCGACTGGTGCCCCGCGCCGCGCGGCGCGGCCGGTCCGTGTGGTCGACGGCGTGCTCGAGGGCCCGCGCCGGGGCAGGCGCGCGCTACCGCCGCGGTCCCGATCGCTCCGCGCCGCGCGGGCGCGCGCCAACTACCCGAGGGGGCGCGCCTCGGTGAAATCGCAGGTCGGAGGGCGCGCGCCTGCCCCGGCGCGGGGCGCGCCGCCTGGGGCGCGCCTGAGCGCGCGGGCACAGTGGCGCGGTGCGCGCCGGCCCAGAACTGCCGCGCCGCGCCGCGCGGGTCGGTGGGCGCGCCGCGCGTCGAGCTGGGCGCGCCCTGGTCCTGGCGCGCCATCGCGCGGGTGGGCAGGCGCGCCATGATCACCGCGCGGCGCGCGTCGGGGGGCGCGTCCGGCGCGCGGCGCGGGCGCGCGCCATCCCTTCGCGCGCCCGCGCCGCGCGCCACGGACAGGACGAGAGCGCGCGCCGCGCGTCGGTTCGGGGGCGCGCCTGCAGGAGGAGTCTGGGTGCGCGGCGCGCCCCGGGAGGTGAGGTGAGGTGGGACGGGAGGGGCGCCGGAGCCGTGGGGCGCGCCCAGAACCCTTCGGGCGCGCGTCACGTCACGTCACCTCACTGCCCGGCGGGCGCGCTGTCGAAGTAGGGGGCGAACTTCTTCTTGAGGTGGAGATCCGGCATCGGCGCGCGCCGGTACGTGTCGGCGAGGGCGGGCAGGTCGTTCTCCTCCAGGTACGCGATGGCCTCGGCGCGCTGCGCCTTGACGTAGTCCCGGAGCTTGGACAGGCCCGGTTCCCCGTCCTCGGAGATCGGCTGGAGGTGTTCACGCAGCGTAGTGAACTTGAGGCGGGCCTGAATCTCGGCTTCCTCAAGCAGTCCCTGGCGCGCGATCTCCATCGGGTCCTTCCGCCGCTTCCGGGGGGCGGGCTTCTCCGGCTGCTGCAGCGGGAGGTCCTGCGGCTCCTCGGCCGCGCTGGTCTCCTCCGGGGACTCACCGGGCGGGGGCTCCTCGGCCTGGGGGTCCGGCGGCGGGGGCGGGGTGTCCTCGGCGGGCGGGGCCTGCTCCGGCTCCGCCTGTGCGTGCTCCGGCTGGGCGGGCGGGGCCTCGTGGTGCTCGCGGGCCTGCTCCGGCTCGACCGTGGCCGGCGGGGTGCTGGCCCCGGGGTTCTCTCCTCCGGCGGCTTCCTCCGCGCGCTTCTTCGCCTGCTCCTCGATGAAGTTCAGGGACCTGGTGATCAGGTCGTCCGCGTTCAGTCGGCCCCACATCTTCGTCTCGGTGGGGATCGCTCGGAGGGTGCGCACGCCCCACTCCTCGCGGATGGCCCGCAGGCACTCCAGCGGGTTGTTCTCGTCGGTGAGCGCCCGGTGGATCAGCTTGACGGCCTGCTTGCCGTTCAGGCCCTGCGGCGCGTTCCCCTGGCGGGCCGGGCCCTGCTGCTGGCGGGCGGGGGCCTGCTGCTGGGCGCGCTGGTCCTCCTCCTGCAGGTACGCCTCGGGTCGGGTCTCGGTGACCTGCCGGGCGGCGGCGGCCTCCTCGAAGCCGAGACGGCGCAGCAGGGTGTCGACGGAGAAGTCGGGGAAGGGCATGGACTGGCCGGGCTTGACGTCCCAGTGCAGGGTGCGGACACCGGTCAGGTGCGCTTCGCCGAACGCGTGCAGCTCCACGATGGCGTCGACGGCGGCGGGGAGGTTCCGTTCGGCCTTGATCTTCCGCGTCTTGTCCCGGGTCGGCTTGTCGTTCTCGAACGCGGTGACGACCTCTTGGCGGGCGAGCAGGAGGGTGGGCCCGGAGTGGCGGCGCAGCATCCACAGGACTTCGCCCCAGCGGTCCTTGGCCCGGTTCCAGAGGTCAGGGTCCACGACGACCGGGTCGTCGAGGTTCGGGCCGCGGCGCCGGTCCCGCTGGGCGTTCCGCTCCGCGCGGCGGCGGGCGTAGAGGGCCTGCTCATCGCTGAGCATGTCCCACAGTACCGTCACGTTGTCGACGACGATCATGTTCGGCTTGCCGTTCACGGGCGGCTGGGCGACGGCCCACCGGATGGCGTCGAGGATGTCCTGGTAGGTGCCGTTGTGCTCGACGATCTCGTACCGGGCGCCGGGAACGCGGCCGTAGTAGTCGGCCGTGCCCTCGGAACCGCCGATCTCGATCCAGTACGTCATCCCGATCAGGTCGGAACCGGAGCCTGCAGCCGCCTCGTAGCTCTTGCCGGACTTCTCCGGGCCGACGAGCAGCATCATCGGCGGGTTGGGCAGTCCGGTCGGCCGGCGGGACTTTCGCTCGCGCAGGGGCGTGGTGATTCCAGGCATCGGTGATCCTTCGTTCGGGACGCGCGGGTTGCTCTCCCGCGCAGCATGAGACAGCGACAGCTCTAAGCTCCCGCTGGTCTCACTGCTGCACTATTCTACCCGTTCGAAGGCTGTACTCAATGCCTGTTCAGCAGATCAGCGACAGGTTGCTCGAGGTCAGGGTCGTGGTCCTCGCGGTGCCGGGCGTACCACGCGTCCAGGTCCTCGGTGTCGGCGGCGGCGCCGGCGGCCTCCTCCTCGGTGAGGGCACTCCACTCGGCGACGTCGTCGGCGAACTCCTCCGCCACGGTGTCCGGGTCGCGCCGGTTCAGGGCCTGGGCGATCTCTGCCCAGTCGGTGCCGGCCAGGGCTTCGGCGAGGACGATGGTGTCGACGTACGCGTTGGCCATCTGCCGCAGGCGGCGGGCCCGCTCGATGCGTTCAGCGGGGCTGGTGGTCTCGGCTGCGGTGCCGACCGCCTGGCGGGCCAGGTCGGAAAGGTCGCGGGCGGCGCGGGCTGCGGTGATCCGGGCCAGGATCTCCGGTCTCATGGTGGGTCCGATCATGGAGGCGGCGGGCACCCCGGGGAGGGGGCCCGCCGCGTGGTGCGGGTGGGGGCAGGATGCCCTACGGGTGCGTTGTGGTCATCACGTCCTCGACGGTGAAGTTCTCGGGCAGGATCTGGCCCGACTCGTTGGCCGCGTACGTCTTGAGCAGACGCCGGCGGACCTTGCGGCCGTTCTGCGCGGTCTGGCCCATCGCCCGGCCGATCGCCGAGCCGGTCAGGTCTCCGCTGTTGAAGCGGTCCGCGTCACGGGCCTGGATGGCGTCCTTGATCATCTCGTAGACCTGTGCCTCGGTGAGCACAGCCGGGGCCGGGGCGGGTGCCGGAGCCGGGGTGGAAGCGGGCGGCTGCGCGGCGGGGGCCGGGGCGGGCGCGGGGGCCGGGGTGGGGGCGGGAATGGTCGCGGTCACCCGACGGGGCGCGGATTGCGCGGCCGGGCTCGGTGCGAGCGGCTTGGAGGCCGGTTCCGTGGGAGCGGGCAGTGCGGTGAACGGCCCGTCGGCGTCGAGGCCGGCCGCGGCCAGGCCCGCCGGGGCGGTCTCGGCGAGCGGAATACCGCTGCGGACCAGGCGCAGGGGCAGCAGCGCCTCGACCGGGGCCTTCCGGCGCCAGGCCCGGCCGAACTTCCCGCGGAGCCTGGCCTGGTAGACCAGCCGTTCCTGCTCCAGTTCGAGGACGGTGTCGTAGGACTCCAGCTCCCACAGCTTCATGCGGCGCCACAGCAGGAACGTGGGCCAGGGGGCGAGCAGCCAACGGGACCAGCGGACCTTGTCCAGGCGGCGACGCCGGCCGGTCGCCGCGCCGATGCGGACGGCGTAGATGTGCGCGGCGATCTCGGAGACGCCGACCCACAGCAGGGCCATGGAGCCGTGCGCGATCTTGGACCACAGCGAGTTGCCCGCGGCCACGTTCAGGGCGCAGGTGATCAGGCTCAGCGCCCAGGGCACGAACCGCACCCACGCCAGAGCCATGTCCATGCGGATCAGGTAGAGGTTCGCCGCGGTGAACATGGGGATCGCCGAGTCGATGGCCACGGGGAGGACCCATGGGTCGTCGAACCCCCACGTCTCCGCCTTGAGGGAGACGCCGTCGAAGGACGCGTAGAAGCCCAGGGCGCCGACAGCGACGCCGAGCAGCGAAGTGAGGACAGCGCCGACGCGCTCCCAGCCGGTGAACGGCGGCACTCCGGACTCGGTGAGCGGCTTCAACGGCTTGATCCGGCCGCCCCTGCGGGCACGGAAAAACGACAGCTTCGGCAAGACACCATCCCTTCGTTCGGGTCGCCCCGGTCGGCGTATGCTCATGGCCTTCCGGGTCGACCAAACGATATAGCGTCTTGCCTCCACATGCCCTGACGCCGCTCACAGCACGTCAGTTTGCGCCGGTAATCGGCGGGTTTGCGGGGGTCACCAGTCGAGCGGCCGTGCGGGCTTCCTCCGGTCCGGGCCCTCGATCCTGAGCAGGTGGGCGGACGCCTCGAGCCGGGACAACAGCCGCTCCCCGAGGATGTCGACGATGCCCATCCCGGGGTGATCCGGCGTCCGGCGGCTGCGCAGGTTCGTCGTGAACGCCGTGGCGCGGCCGGCCGCCAGCCGGGAGTCGATCAGGTCGATCGTCTCCTTGCGGGCGAACTCCGTGGCGGTCATGTCCATCTCGCCGCACAGTTCGTCGAGGATGAGCAGATCGCAGGTGACGAACCGCTCCCGCACCTGGTGCGCGGTCAGGTTGTGCGGGGCGGAGTCCGGGCGGCGCCACGTCAGGTAGGTGGCGTGCTTCACGAACCGCACGACCAGGCCCTGCTCCGCAGCCTCGTTGCCCAAGGCGGCCACCGCGGCGGTCTTCCCGCTGCCGATGTTCCCCGGCACGATCATGTTCAGGGTCTCCGGCCGGGCCCCGCGCTTCTTCGCCTCGACCAAGGACCCCAGCCAGTTCCGCAGGGTGTTGGGCTTCTGGCTGGGGTCCAGGTGCTCGAATCGGAAGTGCAGGTACTCGTCGTGCGCCGCGTCCCTCATGCTGCCCTTCCACAGGTTCCGCCGTGCGCGGGCCTGCGGCACCGCCACGTCTGTCCACAGGTCGTCTTCCGGCTCCGGCTGCGCGGGGATGCCGAGCTTGGACATGTCCGCGCCGCCCCGCTCCAGCACGGCCAGCAGGTGCTCGCTGAGCGCGCCGAGAGGGTTCAGGCCGCGAGGCGGGGCGGAAACCGCCGGGGCGTTCGTGGTGAGAGACATCAGGGTCACGCTCCTTACGGCCGTTCGATGACGCCGAAGGTGGCGTCGTCAGCGTCGTCGTCAGGGGTCGGCGTGGTCGGGGCCGTCGAGGCGTCGCCCGTGGTGCCCCAGGTCGCGGCGTCGCTGTACGGGATGCGGCCGGTGCGCTGCTGCGGGGCGATGTGGTTGGTGACGATGCCGAGGGCGTCCTGCCACTGCTGCGCGGCGGGGAAGTGCCGCCGCGCGTGCTGGAGGGCCTTGGCGCACTCCTGCTGGCTGTAGCCCACAGCGAGTGCGCGCCGGACCATCTTGCGGACGGCGACGAACCCGCCCCTCTGGCCGGCGTACTTGCCCAGGTGCTGCTCGGCGTGCGACCACCACCAGGTGGCGACCTTGTTCGCCGCCTCGTCGAGGTCCTTCTCCTGCGCTTCCTTCTCGGCGGCCGCGGCCGCCTTCTCCGCGTCGGTCTTCTTCGGCGCCGCGGTCTTCTTGGCGGGCGCCGACGACTCCTTCGCGGCGGCCGCTGCCCTCTTCGCCGCGGGCGGGGTCCTCCTGCGAGGAGCGGCCTTCTTGGCGGGCGGGGCAGGCGGCTCCGGTTCGTCGTCGGTCGAATCCTCCGGCTCGTCGCCGGCGGCATCCTCCGGCACGTCGTCGGCGGGAGACTCGGTCTGGCTGTAGTCGAACCCGTCACCGCCCGTCGAGCCGTCGGGGTACCGCACGAGAAACGAGCCGTCCTCCTGCTCGACCACAGGAATGGTCAGTTCTCCGCCGAAGGTGACGTAGTCCTTCTTCCACTGCTCCACGGCGTAGAAGCTGATCGCGGTGCCCATGGCGTACTTGCCGTCGCGGAACTGCCGGCGTTCGAGCCGGTAGTACCCGGCCGCGGCCAGCTCGTGCAGCATCTTCCGCACGGCGTCGCGGCCCTCGCGCTTCTTCCCCTTGGACAGTTGCTCGGAGCGCATCTGCCAGTTGGCGGGCTTGTTGAGCATGTGGACCAGCAGGCCGAGCGCCCTGTAGCTGATCTCCTCGTCATTGGCCGTGTCCGACTCGATCGGGACGGTGTAGATCCGCTGGTTGACTCGGGTGCCCTCGCGGCGACTCAGGCGGCTCATGCGGCGCTCTCCCGCTGGCCCTCGTCACCGGTGAGACGGATGTACGTGTGCCACGTCTTGCGGCCGGTGTCCCCGGTCTCGTACCGCCGGTCACGTTCGATCATGCCGACGTTGCGGAGCTCGGCGAGGGCCAGGCGGACCTGGTGCGGGGTCAGCCCGCACATCGCGGCGACGGGCGGGATGGGAACCCATCCGTCGGTGCGCAGGACGAGGAGGCAGAAGAGCCGGAACGCGCGGTCGGAAATGCTGCTGGCGAGTGCCGGTTCCAGCACGGTCGTGGGAGTGCTCATCGGAAGTCCTTGGAAGCGGGGCCCGGCCGCCGTGGGCCGGGCCCGGGGCGGGTCAGTGCTGGGCGTCGTCCTCGTCGGGCGTAGGCCGGGGGCCGGCCATCAACGCCGGCGTGTCCGTCAGCAGGTGGTCCAGGGCCCCGTTCTGGTAGTGCCGCGCCAACCGCTTCTTGCCGACGTCCTTCTGCTCCCACGTCCACGTCACGCCGCCCGTGGGGCCGCCGCCCTTCTCGTACTTGAGGCCCGGCACCACGTTGCCGGTCCGCGTGTCGATGATCAGGCCCGTGTCCTCGTCATACTCGGCGTACTTGAGCAGGGCCTCTTCCCACTTGGGGTTGCGGCGGATGATGACCTCGAGGCCGCCGTGGTCCTCGGCGTACTCGTTGAGGTCCGCTTCGTTGTCGGGGTCCACGACGATCTTGGGCTGCGCCGTGTTGACCTTGTAGCGGCCGATCAGGTCATCCCCGATGCGGACCACCAGTTCGGACTGCCCCGTCTCGTACGCCTTGAGGAGGGGGACCTTCGGCCCGTCGATCCGCGGCTTGATCTCCTGCTTCACGAGCCGTTCGTCGAGCAGGCGGGCGAGGGCACCGATCAGGCCGACGTCGGAAAGGGGCAGTTCGGCCGGCTGCTCCGCCTGTGCTTCCTCGGCGGCGGCGTCGTTCGCCATGTGGTGTTCCTTCCTTTCCCCGGACGCCAGGGCCCAGGGTTTGGGACTGTCCCGGGCGGGGTGTCTCGGGGGCGTCGTATGGAAGTACGACAACCGCCGGTTTTTGTTACACCTAGGCCCGGGTGGCTGGGTCGCTCTCCCAACCGCATCGAATAGTACAGCAGTAAGACCGCCGTGTGTAGAAGGCGACGTTAGGCGCGTGTCTGCCTACGTTCCCTCGCGGTTCTGCCACTTCCAGCGACGTCACCGGAAGCCGGCAGGACTCCGGCGCTGCCCCATCCGGAACAAGGCAGCACCGGCCCGGCGACGGGCGGAGACCGGCCATGACGGCCTGTCCCGCTTGCGAGGCGGGGCGCCGCGGTTGAAGTCCGCGGGCTCGCAGTCCCCGCCCGTCGCCGGACACCGACGCATGGGAGAGGACCACCCGCCGTGACCGAGACGATCACCAGGCCCCCGCGCTACATCGCCTACGTGCCGCTCACCGACCTCACGCCGGCACCGCGGAACCCGAAGCGGCACGAGCTGGAACTCCTCATCGACGCGATCCGCATGCACGGCCTGGTGGAGGTCCCCGTCGCCGACGAACGCACCCAGTGCGTCCTGCACGGCCACGGCCGCCGCGAGGCCCTGATCGAGATGCAGAACCGCGGGATGCGCCTGCCCGGCGGCGTGGTCCTGGACGAGGACGGCGGCTGGCTCGTCCCCGTCCTGCGCGGCTGGGCCTCCCGCTCCGACGCCGAAGCCGAAGCCCTGGCCATCAAACTCAACCGGCTCCCCGGTGAAGGAGGCTGGGACCCCCGCGAGTTCGCCGCGGTCCTCGAGGACCTGGCGACCGGCGACGCGGAGCTGTTCGACTCCCTCGCCATCCCGGCCGACGAGCTGGACAAGCTGCTCGGCCAGGTCGACCCGGAGACCCTGCCCGGCGGCATACGCGAGGACGAACCGGCCACCCTCCACCTGCCCGACGACGGCGACCGCGGGGACGGCCTCAGCCCCGACGACGACGGCCGCGCCGCACACACCGCCTGCCCCGCCTGCGGCCACCTGTTCAACACCGGCCGCTGACCAACCGCCGCTGAGGTCACCCCATGTCCACCCGCCGCAAGGCCCGCCGGCCCAACCCGCCCGGCCGCCCGCGTCTCCTCTCCGAAGAGGTGGAGGCGCGGCTCGTCGCTGCCTCGCGCACCGGCGTCGCCGTCGAGCTGGCCGCGGAGATGGCGGGGATCTCCCGAACCACCTTCCTGCGCTGGATGGCCCGCGGCCGCGCAGAGGTCGAGGCCCGCGAGAACGGCGACCCGCCCGAGGAGGAAGAGACCCAGTACGCGGCCCTGTACGAGAAAGTCCGCACCGCCCGTGCCACCGCGGCCGCCCGCGCCATGGCGAACATCCGCCGCGTCGCGGACGGCGGGATCGTCACCAAGGTCACCACCCGCAAGTTCCGGGACTCCGTCACCGGCGAGATCGTCGAGGAGACCGTCGAGGACCGCACCGCCCCCGACTGGCGCGCGGACGCCTGGTACCTCGAGCGGCAGCACCGCGAGCACTACGGCAAGGACGCCACCCTCGCCGTCGAGATCACCGGCCTCGACGGACCGGCCGCCGGCGAGGACGAACAGTCCGTCGACCTCACGGCGCTCGCCGAGCGCCTGGACAAGAGCCTGTTCTCCGTCAAGTACCCGCCCGAGCTGGAGGACGGCAGCGTCGTCGACGCCGAGGTCGTCGACTGACCGCGGCCCTCGCCTCGCATGAGATCGGCGGCTATGCTGGGCGGCGATTGTAGGGGCCTGATCACGAAAGCGGGCCCCACGCTCCCGGTGCAAAGGGAGGGCGTGGGGACCGGATGCCTGGGCCTCGGTGGGTCCGGCTGCGTCAACAGCTGGGCCCACCTGCTTTTTCAAGGTCTTTTCTTCAGCGCGCGACGTTAACCGGCCGCGCCCTGCACGGTGCCCTCCCTGAACCACCGACAGGGAGGGCACCACCCCCATGAAGATCATCTCTCGCGCCGCCTGGGGCGCGAAGCCGTGGCACGGCACTCCGGGCACCGTCGAGCCGACCCGGCGGACGGAGTTCTTCGTCCACTACGACGGCGGCCACCACGTCACCCGCACCGGCTACGCGATCATGCGCGCCATCGAGGCACAGCACCTGGGCCAGGGCTGGGCAGGTGTGGGCTACAACTTCGTGATCGACCAGGCCGGCACCATCTACGAGGGCCGCGGCTGGGACCTGCAGGGCGCCCACTGCCCGCAGCACAACATCTCCGGCCTCGGCGTGCAGTTCGCCATCGGCGGGGACCAGGAGCCCAGCGCCGCGGCGCTCGCCTCCTGCCGCGCCCTGTACGAGGAAGCCTGCCGCAGGGCCGGCCGGGACCTCGTCCCGAAGGGCCACAAGGACGGCTTCGCCACGCTGTGCCCCGGCACGATCCTGTACGCGTGGGTGCAGGCGGGCATGCCGGCCGGGAACTACAAGCCCGCCCCGGACCCCGGCGGCGCCCTCCCCAGCGGCGTCGACGTGGCCCGCTACAAGGTCACCATCAACGGCCTGGAGTACGGCTACGGGGCGTACGGCGACCACGTGACCCGGGTCGGCCGGGAGCTGGCGAAGCGCGGCTTCGGGCGGCACTACACGAGCGGGCCGGGGCCGCGCTGGACGGACGCCGACACCCTCAACTACCAGGAGTTCCAGGAGTCCCTCGGCTACACCGGCAAGGCCGCTGACGGTATCCCTGGGGAGTCGTCCCTGAAGGAGCTGCTCGGCGTCCTGCCGGGCAGGACCGCCGCGAAGCCGAAGCCGCCGTTCCCGGGCCGGGACAAGTTCGGGCCCGGCAAGTCCAACGGCCACATCACGCTGCTCGGCCAGCAGCTCGTCCGCAAGGGCTACGGCAAGCACTACACGAGCGGCCCCGGCCCGAAGTGGTCCGAAGCCGACCGGGAGAACGTCGAGGCGTTCCAGCGCGCCCAGGGCTGGACGGGGCGCTCCGCCGACGGCTACCCGGGGCCGGAGACCTGGTCCCGGCTGTTCTCCTGACACCCTGTTCACGGCCGGTCCGCACCCGCGCGGGCCGGCCCCGTCCTGAAAGGCGCTCCCTGTGGCAGGCGAGACCGTCATCACCGTCATCGGCAATCTGGTCGACGACCCCGAGCTGCGCTTCACCCCGTCCGGTGCGGCCGTCGCGAAGTTCCGCGTCGCGTCGACCCCCCGCACCTTCGACCGGCAGACGAACGAGTGGAAGGACGGCGAGAGCCTGTTCCTGACGTGCGCGGTGTGGCGGCAGGCGGCGGAGAACGTCGCCGAGTCCCTCCAGCGAGGCATGCGCGTGATCGTGCAGGGCCGGCTGAAGCAGCGGTCCTACGAGGACCGCGAGGGCGTCAAGCGCACCGTGTACGAGCTGGACGTCGACGAGGTCGGCGCGAGCCTGCGCAACGCCACGGCGAAGGTCACCAAGACCGGCGGGACACAGCGCCCGGCCGCGGCGCAGCAGGGCCGTCCCGTCGCTGACGACGTGTGGGCGACGGAACCGCCGTTCTGACCGTCGCCCACACGGAAGGGGCCCCGGACTTCCGGGGCCCCTTCCGTGTTCAGACGCTGACGGTCCAGGCGGAGTCGAGGACGAGGAGGTCGTCGCCGGTGCCGTCCTCGCCGGGTACCGGGTCCGCCGGTGCGGGCGGTTCCTCGGTCGGCGGATCCGCCGGGGCGGGCGGTTCCTCGGCGGGCGGGGCGGCCGGCGTCGCCGGTTCCACGGCTGACGGCTCCTCGGCGGGAGACTCCACCGGCTTCTCGGCAGGTTCCTCGGCGGGCGGCACCGGTGGCTTCTCCGCGGACCCGCTGGAATCTGCAGGCGAGGGTTCCACCGGGGCGGGATCCGTCGGGGGTGCCGGTTCCGCGGGCGGCTTGCTCGGCTGGGGCGGCGGCGTCGGGGCAGGCAGCTTGGTGCTCCCCGTCGGCGGCGCGGTCGGCTCCTGCGTGCTGGGAGACGGCTCTGCAGGGGGCTTGGTGCTCGCCGTCGTCGGGGGCGTAGGTGTGGGCTTGGGGGAGGCGGGCTTCGTGCCCGTGCCCCCGGTGGCCGCATCCCCCGTCGGGGCGGTGCTGATCGACTCGGACGGCTCCGGCCTCGGCTCCGGCTGCGTCTTGCCGGCCGGGCTCGGCGACGGCTCGATGCCCGCCACGATGGCCACGATGTCGTCACCCCCGAGCGTGCCGGAACCGGCCGGAGCCGGCGGCGCCTGGTCCAGGCCCAGTACCAGGCGGGCCGCCATGATGACCGGGGTCGCTGCGGGCACCGGTGCCGGCGTCTTCGCCATGATCTGATGCACCTCGCCCTGGTCCAGGCCCAGCGTGCCGAGGGTGAGTGCGGCCAGACGCGGCGGAAGAGGCTCTGCCCCGCCCATCGGGGTGACCGTGCCCCGGTCCGACTCGGCGATGAGCGTGCCGTACTCCTTGATCCGCTCGGGGTCGGTGCCCCACAGCGCGTACCGGCCGTGCATCTGCAGGTTCGGGTAGAGGTCCTGCGTGCCGTCCTGCCGCGCCCACGTCTTGGCGTACGCGTCGTCGTAGAAGATCCGCAGGCCGATGCGCTCGCTGCCGTAGGAGAACGTGAACAGGGTGCTGTCGGGCCCGGTGGCGGCCTTGGTCGACATGACCTTGCCGTCGGCGTCGGTGCACTCCGCCTCGAGGGGGCTGATGGGGTTGCAGTCGATGTTGCTGGCGCCGGCGAAGTGCGTGAATTTCGGCTCGGTGAAGGGCGCCTCGTCGGCGCCCGCGCTCGCAGCATCCGGGGAAGCGTCGGGCGCGGCGGCCGCGGCCCGGCTGTCGGGGGGCGTCTCGGCGACGTTGGTGTACCGGCCCACGGCCCAGCTCGCGGCCAGGGCGGGCAGGAGCGCGGCGACGAGGGCGGCACGGCGGCGCCGCTTGCGGCGCTCCGGCTCGAGGGGGTCTTCCTTCACCGGCTGCGGGGCCGGCCGCTCGATGCTCGGCGCGGGGGGCAGGTCCAGCCCCATCAGCTTGTCGAAGTCGGGGAACTCCGGGCACTGCTCCCGAACCATCGTCTCCGCGGCCTCCAGCGTGATGTGCGGGAGGACGTTGCGTACGTGCTGCACGGCGCTGCCGAAGGTCTGCGGCCGCAGGAACAGGGTGTAGGTGCCCTGGTGCTCGATGAACGAGCTGTCGAGGGGGAAGTCCCCGACCTCGATCTCGATGCGGTTGATGGGCGGGGTGCTCAACTCTGCCGGTCCTTCGACTTCCGCGCGAGGATGTCGGCGTACATCTGCGTGGCCTCGTCGAGACGGTCCGGGGTGATGTGCTCCAGGTCGGAGACGACCATGCGGCCGCCGCCGGGCAGGGCGACTTCCTCACGGTGGAGCTCGGTCTCCTCCAGGCCGTCGTCGGTGCCGGCGTCCTCCCGCTTCTTGAGGGGGTTCATGGCCCGCTCGAACGCGAGCATCATCGCGTCCTCGGTGGCCTGGATCCGGGCAGGGTCCCGGGTGTACCCGGGGGCCAGGGCGCCCGCGGCCGCCAGGAGACGCCGGGTTTCGGCGTCGTGCGGAAGGGGGCCGCCTTCCAGGGCGCGCTCCAGGCGCTCGGATCCTTTAGCGCGTCGCCACATGCTGCGCCCTCTTTCGTGTCTCCAGCCGAACACCGACAACGTTCCCTCTGCCCGCTGAAGCGGTCAGCAGTTCCTCGAGTGTCTCGGCTGAGGTGTTTCCTGGCAGTGCTTTGGCCAGCTTGCGCAGCGACCGGAAGGTCAGGGCACGCACGGCAGCATTCGTCTTCCCCATGATCTCGGCGATATCCGTCGGGGAGCACCCGTCGAAGAACCGCAGGCGCAGGCAGCGCTGCTGCTCCGGCTTGAGTTTCTCCATGTGGGCGGCGATCGCCTGGGCGAGGAGGCGGCGTTCCGCGTACTGGTGCGGGCTGAGGCCCGGCCGCGGCCGGTCGAGGGCGAGGTGGTCGGCCTGCAGGACCTCGGTGGGGCGCCGCTGGGCGGTGCGCAGGTAGTCGACGACGGTGTTGCGGGTGATGGTCATGAGCCAGGCGATCAGGTTGGTGCCGGGACGGAAGCGTTCCAGGTTCTGGGCCACTTTGATCCAGACCTCTTGGGAGAGGTCCTCGGCGGTGTGCGGGTTGGGCACGGACTGGCGGACCCAGCCGTTGACGGTCGAGTTCATGCGCCGGTAGAAGGCGCGCATGGCGTCGTGGTCGCCCGCGGCCGCGAGGACGACGAGCTGGTCAAGGGTCTGTGTGCTGTCGGTCACGGCGTGGAGTCCCCCCATGTGCCGGTGAGAGCGCCCGGCCTGCGTACGGACGTGCCAGTAATCCGACGGGATAATGGAGGATCGTCTTCCGCTGTGGCGCGAATGCAGCATAACCGGCCACTTCTGGCCGGTCACCGGCTGGTCGAACACTGTTTCACTCTCACGGCTGTACTGTAATCTCGCCGTTCTGCAGACCTTCCCGGGAGAGCACCCCGGGCGGGCTGCGGTGTCCCGACCGAAGGAGCAGCCGTGACCAGCACGTTCACCACCCCCGCCGGCGTCGACCGGATCGACGCGTTCCTCATGGAGATCCCCTTCGGGGACTGGATCCCGATGACCGAGGCCGCGCGGCGCCTGCGGGCCGCGGGGGTCCCCGGCCACCTGCTGACCGCCGCGGTGCGCAAGGGCCGGCGCCGCGGCGTGCTGCGCTTGCACCGCACAGCCGGAGGCGTCCGCGTCATGCGGGTCCGTCACGACCCGGCCCGGACCCCGGTTCCTACCTCCTGAATTTCTTGATAACGGGCCAGGGCGCCCCTCCCTCCTTGCCAGCCGCGCCGCGAGGCGCGGAGGGTCGCGCGCACGAAAGCACTTAGGGGGAGGGGGCGCCCTGGCCCGTTATCAAAGGCTGTGGGTGGAGGTAGTAGCGTGGCGTTCCTGCCGGTCCCACCGTGGGTAGGAGCCCCAACGTGTCCGACTCGTTCGCCGCGAAGAACGCGCCGCTCCTCGATGCCGTCCGGGCCGCCCGTGCAGCGGGTGACGAGCGGGCCGCAGGTCTGGCCCTGCAGGAGCTGCTGGCCGCCTACACCCGCCTCGGCAACCGCGAGGCCGGCACCTGCGACGAGCAGAACGCCTACATCATCGCCCGGCGCCTGGGCACCCTGCCCGAGGTCCTGGTCGAGCTCGGCGTACGGGAGGGCGACCTGCCGATGCCCCCGCGCGGCGGCCGGCCCTCCCCGCCGACCCCGCCCGCGGCCGCGGCCGCGGTCCACGAGAGCATCGCCGAACGCTTCGCCCGGATCGGCGGCCGCGCCGAGGACGACGCCCCGCCGGCCCGGTTCGTCGTCCGCCACCGGCCCGAGGACAACAAGCGCTTCCAGGGCCGCCTGTGCCCCTGGGCGATCGTCGACCTCGAGGACGGCAAGCCCGTCGCCTGGTACTACGACCGGGACTTCGCCGAACTCACCGCCGACGGCGCCAGCAGCCTGCGCAAGACCGGCTGACCGCCCGCCCCGGACCTCTCCGGGGCGGGCTGCGTCGTCGCGGGGGCCGCTTACCACGCTGGGGCCGAAGCCTTCGCGCACTGCGGGCACAGATCACCCTCGCACTCCACCGGGCGACCGCACAGCCCTTGGTCGCCCTGGCACTCGTACCTCCGCCGGATCACCGGGTCCGCGCCTGCAACGTGCTTCCGGGGCGTCGGCGTCGGCTCGTCCTCCCACGCCGGGCGCGGGCTGGGCAGCGGCGAGGCCAGGGCGTCCCGCAGCCGCTTGGCGATGATGGCGCTGACGTCCTTGCGCAGCGGCTGCGGCAGAGGCCGCGTCAGCAGCTCCCACAGGACCTCGTCCTGCCAGCCCCGGGCGAACAGTTCGTCGACGACCAGGCCCTGATCCTGCAGCGGCTTGCCGGTGATCATCAGCCGTGGGTTCGCGTTGCCGAGCTGCTGGAGGAACCGCACGCCTTCGGTCAGGGGGATCTCTCGGGTGGGGGGCTTCGTTCCGTCCGTCCTTCCGTCCGTCGAGGGGGTGTCCGTGGAACCTACGGAGGGACGGACGGTTTCCTTAGGGTTCTGTGGTGGGTGGCTGAGGTTTAGTGGCTCAACCTGACCCGAGGTCGGGCCCAACTTGAGCCCGTGGTCGGGCTCAAGTTGACCCGAGGTCGGGCTCATCTTGAGCCCAGGGCCGGGCTCATCTTGACCCTTCAGCAGGTCAGAGGGGGTGCCGGGGTTGTCCACAGGGTCGGGCTCATCTTGAGCCCTCACCTGGTCAGCGCCCTGATTTCTGTTCTTCGGGGCCTTCTTCTTCTTGGTGGGCAGAGGGGCGTCGGCGTCGAACGTGAGCTTCTCGACGATGTTGTCGTCGTAGTCGGCGGGCGCACGCTTCATGGCGGCCAGCAGTTCGATGTTCACGCGCGTCAGGTTGGTGATCGGTTCGCCGGTCTTCGGGTCGACGCGCCGCACCGAGACGATCAGCTTCTTGTCGACCAGCCTCTTCTTGACGCGCTTGACCGTCGCCGGGGACGTGCCGCAGTCGTCGGCGAGGCGCTGCTGCCCGGGCCAGCAGTAGCCGTGATCGTCGGTCCGGTTGCAGTAGGCGATCAGCAGCAGCTTCTCCGGGCCGTCCAGGCCGCCCGCCTCGAGCGCCATCGCGATGTGCTTGATCGTCATGCCTGCGGCTCCTCGGCGCCGGCCGGGGCCGGGAGCGTCAGGCGCCAGGCCCATGCACCGGCTTCACCGATGCCGCGGGCGCGCTGGAGCAGGCCCGCCTCGTGCAGGCGGTGCAGCGAGCGGGTGGCGGTCCTCGGGGTGATGTTCGCCGAGCGGGCGAGGTGTACGGCGCTGGTGAAGACCGCGCCGTCCTCCTCCGCGTCCCGGGCGATCAGGACCAGGAGGAGGCGTTCTACGGGGGTGAGGTCGGCGGGTTCGTCGAGCGCGGCGCCGATGTGGATGGTGCTCATGTGATCTCTCTCTGTGGTGCAGAGAGCAGGAACTGCGCAACGCGAATACCACAAGCTGGCGTGGAACCGAGCGGTCCGCGCCGGACAGCCTGTATGCTCGTCGCAAGCAGTCCCTACCCCCTTTGCTGAGGACCGGGTAGGAAGTCGGGGCGTCGACCGGGCCAGGTTGGCGCCCCTTCTGCGTGCTTGCCGCTACTTTCGTGTCGGCGATCACACCTTACACCTGAGTCATCCCGACGGTAGGATGGATGGCATGACGACACCGAACACGCCCGCAAGGAGCAAGGTCAGCATCACGCTGCCCCAGGACCTCGAGCAGCGTGCCAAGCGTGCCGGCGGCTCGAACTTCTCCGCCTTCGTGGAACAGGCCCTCGAGGAGAAGCTGATCAACGACGGGATGCTGGAGTACGCACGGCTGCGCGCCCGGGACGCCGCGGACGACGTGTACGAGGCCGCCGAGGCAGACATCGAGGCCGCCGCGTGAGCCAGATCCAGCGGGGGGCGGTGTGGCGCATCCCCACCGTGGGCCGGGAACGGACCGTCGTGGTCATCGAGAACAACGCCGTGATCCGGCTTCACCCGGGCGGCATCCTCTGCGCGGTGGTCCAGGAGGCCGACGACGCGCGGGACACCTTGGTCACCGTGCCGATCGAGCACCCCGTGCGCGGTGTCGTCATGGCCCCCGACATCGCGGCGTTCCGGCCCCTGCGCTTCGAGCAGGGCAAGCACGAGGGCTACCTCTCCGCTGCGGACATGGAGCGCGTCGACCGCGCTGTTCGTGCCGTCCTCGACCTGTAGGGCCCTGTCGTCTGCACGCCCCCCTGCCGGAGCCCGGCCGGGGGGCGTTGTCATGCCGCGACCGCGGCCCAGGTGACCCGGCCACCGAGGTCGCCGGCGTACTGCCCGAACTCGTCGGCGACCCGGTGCACCAGGTACAGGCCCGGTTCCTCCTCCGGCGCGGGCAGGGGGCGGCCCATGTCCCCCACCGACACCGTGACGTGCGCGCCGTCATACGCGACCCGGCCCACCAGGTGGGCGCTCACCCTGTGGCGGGCGGTGACGTCCACCAGCTCCGTGAGGACCGCCTGGGCCGCCGCGCACACCTCGGCGGCGTTCGGCGCCCCGGTCAGGAAGCGGGGCAGAGTCATCGCCGTCATCGTCCCGACCTGCTCCATCGCTTCGATGGGTGACACTTCGGGGCCGATCGAGAAGCTGAGCGCACTCTCCGTGCCGAGAAGGCCGGTCGTGTCGGTGCTCTGCCCCGTGAGGACGGGGGTGCGCGGTGGCCAGTTGTGCGGTGCGGCGTCGGAGATCGTCACGGTGGTCCGTTCCGTCAGGTACACGCCTCGAATGTCAGTTCGAGTACGAGTAGCGTGTGGAGGGTTAAGCCGCCCAAGCCGGGGCGGGCGGTTCGGGCGGGAAGGCGGGAGGGTGAAGCGATGGCATGGGGGCCTCTCTAGGGCTGACGTGCGGCAATACGCGGCGCGCAGGCACGCATGCCGGTGACCGATGGTCGCCGGAAGGTTGCGCTCCGGAACCATCAAAGATGGTCGACCGGGCAATAGTCAAACGATCCGATGCTCAAAGTTACCCGTCCGCAAACAATCCGTTGACGCCGGGTAGGGTGATGCCTTCGCCATCCCGCCAAGGAAGACCACTGTGACCGCAGACCCTCATGCCCAGGCGTCGCGCACTTTCGCCGACTGCCTGAACCTCCTGTTCGAGGCCAGCGCCAAGGAGGACCCAACCAAGCCCGGCACGTTCGTCGAGTACACGAACGCCGAGATCGCCGACGCCATCAACAAGAAGTTCGGCGCCGGCACCATCACCGGCGAGTACATCCGCCGCCTGCGCAAGGGCGACATCAAAAGCCCCAGCGTTCAGTACGCCTCCGTCCTCGCCGACGTCTTCCAGGTCCCCCTGGACACCTTCAACGCCGTCAGCGAGACCGCCGAGAAGGTCATGACCGAAGCGCAACGTTTTGTTGATTCAAGACGTCAAATGTTCAGCAGCGAACCAGAACCAACCGTTGCCGTGCTCGCCCGAACCGCCCGGCGCCTGTCACCCGACGGCCAGGCGCGGGCCGCGCGGTTCGTCCAACAGCTCCAGCAGATCGAGGAACTCGAGAACCAGACCCGCGCTCGCGTGGCCCACGACTAAGCCCCAGGTGTTCAGCTCCGGTGATCCAGAACCCCCATGACCGCAAGATCCGCACAGCTCTTGCGGCCTTCCCCGTCCCCAACCCGCTTACGGTCGACAGCCTCTTCGAGGTGATGCGGCAGCGCTACTGGCGGCCCCTGGAGCTGTGGCGCGGCCCCTCGCCGATCCCTGGCCTCCACGCCAACGCCCTGTGGCTGACCCGGCCTGACGCCGACAGCGATGTGGTCTGGCTCGACCCGGCTCTCACCGGAGCTGCTGGCACCCACAGCCTCAGCCACGAGAACGGCCACATCGAACTCGGGCACACCCCGCTCGTCCTGCCGGCCCCCACACCCCGGCCCCAGCCTCCCCAGGAGTACCAGTTCCTCAGCCCCGCCTTCCTCGGCGGCTGCCTCCTCGGCCGCGCGCGCTCCCACGAGGGCCCGCAGGACCCGCAGCACCAGCAGATCGAGGACGAGGCGGAGCGGTACGCGTACCTCCTGCGGCGCGCCGCCGCCGAGCAGGCCCGCGAAACCCGGCACGACGATCCCCTCGTCGGCCGGCTGCATCACCGTCTCTAATCCCCCCCACGTCAGCAGGAAGCTGTGCCCACCGACGACCTCATCGACCTGTGCACCACCATCCCTCTGTGGCTGGTGGTCGCCGTCCGCGCCTACTACTGGCCGAAGACCCCCGGCAAGCGGGTCATCTTCTACACCTTCACCGCCCTGACCGTCGGCGCGACCCTGCGCCTGTCCTACCTCGAGGACTGGCTGAACGGCATCACCGGCATGGCCGACGCCGCGGTCCTGCCCAAGCACCTCCTGGTGATGATCGCCTGCACCCTCCTGGTCGGCTGGGTCGAGGACGTCGTGCCCCACGGCGACCGCGAACCCGCCTGGCGGCGCTGGGTCGCCCTCAAGCCCCGACTGGCCACCCTCACCGTCGCCAGCATCATCTCCACCGTCGCCTTCCCCTACTCCGCCCCGTCGGTCCTCGCCCCCGACGGGTCCCGCGACTACATGTCCGCGCAGTACGGCGACATCGCAGGCACCACCCACCTGGCCCTGTACCTGCTGAGCATGGGCGCCGCCCTCGTACCCTCCGCGCTGCTCTGCCTCACCGTCGCCCGACGCACCGACGACCGGCTGTTCTCGGTGTGCATGCGCCTGATGGCCGCGGGCGCCGGCGCGGGCGCCCTGTACCCCGTTTACCGGCTCTCTTTCCTCCTGTGCGGGTTCACCGGCTGGACCTACCCCCTCGACGAAGCCGCGTTCCACCGCGGCGGGTCCCTCATCCAGCTCGTGACGATCCTCCTCGTCATCGCCGGCAGCTCCGTGCGGGCCGCCGAGCTGCTCCTGCGCAAGGCCCGCAAGCGCCGCGGCCTGATCGCGATCCGCCCCCTGTGGGAAGAACTGGTCTCCGTCCTCCCCCCGGACGTCATCCGCCGCCGCCTGCACACCACCCCCTCCGCCCGCGAGGAACGCCGCCGCTGCCGCGACCTGTACGGGCGCCTCGACGAACGCGTCGTCGACATCTCCGACGCCTGCTTCGAACTCCTGCCGTGGGTGAGCGAGGACCTGCACCGGCGCGCCCTGCAGGAGGCCCGTGCCGCAGGTCTGCACGGCGCCGACGCCCGCGCTGCCCGCGAGGCGCTCTGCCTGCGCGTCGCCCGCATGCACGCCGTCGACGGCGCCCCGTGCGCCGCCCACCCCGCCGAGACAGTGCTGTCCCTGCGCAACGACTTGCTCTCCAACGCCCAGTGGCTGGCCAGGGTCGCCCACCACTACGCGTCCCCCCACCTCGCCGCCGCGGCCACCCGGCTCGCCGGCCACACCGCCCTGGAAGTCGCCGCATGACCATCACCAGCCCCACCCCCACCACCGTCGAGAACCGCGCAGCCCGCCTCGTCACCGACGGCATGGACCCCGCCAAGGTCATCGTCGCGGTGAGCCTCGGCGTTGGCCTCGCCCAGACCAACCCGCTCACCGGCGCCCTGTGGGGCCTGGAAGCCGTCCTGTTCGCCGCGGTGATACCCCTACTGCTCATCCAGCGCGGCAAACGCGCCGGCCTGTGGGACGACAGGCACGTCGGCCAGGTCGAACGCCGTAAGCGGCTCATCCCCGCGATCATGGGGTCTGTCGCCGTCGGTATCGGCGGCATGCTCGTCCTCGACGCGCCCCGGCAGATGGTCGCCCTGGCCGCCGCGATGGTCGCCACCCTCGCGGCCCTGCAGATCCCCACCGCCCTGTGGACCTGGAAAATCTCCGTACACACCGCGGTCGCCGGCGGCGCCCTCGCGATGCTCGCCCTCACCTGGGGCCCGCTCGTCTGGCTCGCCTACCCCCTCGTCGCCGTCATCGCCTGGTCCCGGATCGCCCTGCGCGACCACACCCTCGCCCAGACCATCGCCGGCGCCGCCGCGGGCACCGCCACCGCCGGAATCGTCTTCGCCGCGCTCACCGCATGACGTAAGGGCCCCCGTGTCTGTACTCCTCCCGGTCATGCAGACGACCACCGCTCCCGCGCCCGCCGCTGACCTCCCCGACGTCCCCCGCCACATCGGCTTCATCGCCGACGGCAACCGCCGCTGGGCCCGCGCCCACAGCACCACCATCGAGCAGGGTTTCCGGCAGGGCGCGGCCGTCGTCCACCAGGTCCTCGAGCACTGCCGCACCATCGGCGTCCAGACCGCGTCCGTGTTCCTGATGTCCGACCGGAACTTCGGGCGCCCCGATGCGGAGGTCGAAGCCCTCGCCGACGTCCTGGTCGACCTGCTCGACACGGAGGCGGCCGCGTCCACCGGTCCGATCCGCATCCTGTCCCACTTCTCCGGCAACTACCTGGTGCCCGCCCGGCTCCTGGCCGCCATGGACCGGGCCGAAGGCAGCACGCGCAAACGGTCCGGAATGACCGTCTGCCTGGGCATCGGCTACGACGGCCGCGCCGACGTCCGCCAGGCCGTCGCCCGCGCCCTGGACGCCCCCGACTACGACGGCCGGCGGACGCTGCCCGTGGACTACTTCCTGTCTACCTGGGGCCTGCCGAACCCCGACCTGATCATCCGCACGTCCGGGGAGCGCCGCCTGTCCGGCTTCCTGCTCTACCAGTCCGCCGACGCCACCATCCACTTCGAGGACCGGTACTGGCCCGACTACGGCCCGGCCGCCGTAGACGAGGCCATCACCGCGCACGCCGCCCAGCACCGCACCTACGGCTGCTGACCAAGATCGAACCTGCACAATTGTGCAAGCTGTCGGGGCCCCGTACGAGTGACGTACGGGGCCCTACCACGTGGCGCCCCGGCCTCGATACGGGCACACCGCCGAAAACGGGCCGCCGCCCTGGTTATCGTCCCCTCATGACCGATACCGCAGGGACGTCCCCGCCCGCCACCAACATCGTCGCCGTCACGAACTACAAGGGCGGCGTGGGCAAGACCACCACCGTCATCAACCTGGCCGGCGCACTGGCGCACTTCGGCCAGCGCGTCCTCGTCGTCGACTGCGATCCCCAGGGCAACGCCACCGACGGTTTCAAGGTCGACATGCTCGACGAGGAGGAAGGCCCCACCCAGGGCACCGTCGTCATCGACGGCAGCGACCCGCACCCTCTGGTCGCCAAGCCCTTCGACAACATCCACGTCCTGCCCGCCGACCTGGACATGATCTATCTGCCGTCCCGGCTGCGGGAACTGACCGGCGGCGAGTACCGCTACCGGCGGATGCTCGCCCACTTCCACGGCGAGTACGACACGATCCTCCTGGACCAGCGGCCGGCCATCGACACCGACACCAACGCGCAGGCCGTCGCCGCGAACAGGGTGATCGTCCAGGTCGACGTCGACCGGTGGGCGATGAAAGCCGTCTCCCGGCAGCTCGCCGCACACATCAAGGTCATCGACGACCTCGGCCTGCCCGAGGACTCGCTGCAGCACCTGGGCATCGTCATCGGCCGCGTCATGAAGTCCATGGGCGACTTCGACCGGGCCGTCTACCAGGCGCTGCAGAATCACCCGCGGCTGCCCTACCTCGGTGAGATCCCGATCCGCTCCGCGGACCTGAAAGAGGCCCGCGAGGAGGGCAAACCCGTGCAGTTCTTCCGGCCCCGTTCGGACACGGCCGGATTCTTCCGAGACATCGCCATCAAGGCCCGCCTGGTGGAGGCAGCGTGAGCAAGACGTTCGAGGTCGGCTGGGACGACGCCACCGATCCGAAGAAGACCGCAACCGCTCTCTCGCGCACCGAGGAGAAGGTCGCCAGAGAACGGAAGCGGGCCCGGGAGAAGGAAATCGCCGAGCAGATCGCCGCTGCCGTCGAGGAAGTCCGGCCCGGCCTGCACAAGGTCCCCGACCCGGTCGAGCCCGCCGGGGAGGGCGCGCTCACCGCCGAGGAGGAGGAACGGCTCCGGCAGTGCAAGGACAGCATCGACCTTCACGATCTCGCGTGGGTCATGGCGGCCAAGGCACTCGACACCATGGCCGTCGGCCGGCTGTTCCGCGCCACGCCCCACAAGCTCGAGCCGGAGCGCTGCTACTCCACGATCGAGGAGTGGGCCGAGGTCGAGAAGGGCATCAGCGTCTCCAAGTGCAACCAGTGGCGCGCGGCCTGGCCGATCGGTGAAGTCCTCATGGCGCGCGGCTTCGAGGTGAACCCGGGCCAGATCCGGGAACTTGTCCCGGTGAAGAACGCCTACAGCCTCAACGCCGCGGTGGCCGTGTACGTCCTGGTCGCCAACGTGGAGGGGCCGGACAAGGTGACGGCCGCCCGTCTGCGTGAGACGGTCAAGCTCATGCCGGGCGACCTCAAGCTCGAGGACGACGAGGACCCCGAAGTCCTCGCCATGACGATCAAGGGCGTCCTCCTCGGGGAGCTGCCGCCGTCCGGAGTCCCTGCGATCCCGCCGGCCGTGAAACGCGCCGTCGACGCCCGCGCCATCGCCCTGGCGGACGAGCTGAACCGCGGCCGCATCCCGCGGGCCCAGGTGCAGCTCCACCTCCTGCAGGCGTTCGCCGACGAGAAGGACCCCACGGTCTTCAACGCCGTCCTCGAGCGCATGAAGCGGGAAGAGAAGGAACAGAAGAAGCGACGGTCGTAGCCGCGCGGAACACACGGAGCCCCGGCCATAGGGAGTGGCCGGGGCTTCGCGTGTTCGTACCTCCCCCGCAGGATAGGGCAGGTCACTGACCGTCGGGCAGGGCGTCAGAACTCGTCGTCCTCCGGGTCCGTGATCACGCCGAGGTCGGGGTCGTAGGGGACGGACGTACGGACGTACCCACCGTCTCCGATGCGCCAGCCCGCGCGCAGCACGGCTTTCACCGGGACCGGCACGCACGCGTCCTCGATCCGGGCCGGGCCGCCCGCCGACGCCTTGTAGCCCTCCTCGACCGGATCCAGCACCACCAGGAGAGAGTGCCCGCCGTCCTTGGTGTAGCAGTGCCACGGCGCCAGCTCGGCGGGCAGCTCCCCCGGGTACGGGCGATCGAGGAGCAGGCCGGCCAGGGTGCGCCGCACGATCGTCTGCGGAGACGTCGTCGTGCCGCCCGACGTCGACGGGGTGAAGCACCGCACCGGCGGCGCCTCGAGCTGGAACTCCCGGCGCGCGGTCTTCCGCGTCCGGGGCAGCGCCGGCATCAGCTTCTCTTCCACGGCCCCGGTGTCGATCGCCGCCCACGCGCTGAACAGGCCGCGGAACATGCCGTACTCCGCCTCCGCGCTGGCGGGGTCGGTGGCCTGGACGGGCCATGCCTGCCGGGGCAGGTGCACCTCCTCGTGGAACGTCAGCGGCCCGTTGACCAGCCGCGTGTCATACCCGCACAGTCCCAGGTCGAGCGCGACCTGTGTGTCGCTCCACCACGACACCCACGTCCCACCGTCGTACGCCACGCCCCAGGAAGCCGCGCGGATCGGAATCCCGCTGCGCAGGTGCATCGGGGGCCGCTCCCACACCAGGAACCCCGACGCGGACGGCAGGAGCTGCTCCAGCACCTGGTGCCGCAGCTCGACCGCGTCGGTCGCCTCGCAGGCCGCCGTGTCGAAGTGGTACAGGTCCGCCGTCTCCAGGCGCTCCCGCTCAGCGTCGGCCAGGGCCGCGGCACGGTCCTCGACCCGGGGCAGCGCGGCCACGTGCGGCGGCACCACAAACCGGACCCCCTGATCCATCATGTACGCCCACGCCACGGCAGCCCTGGACCGGACGAAGTCCAGCGTCGGCAGCCACAGCTCATGCGTGCACTGAGGGGGGTACGCGCGGTCACTCACAAGGTCTCCTTGATACTGGCGTGGGGCGGAGTCAGCTTCAGTGGCTCCGCCCCACGTACTCTTCCGCACCGCACTGACAGGCGCGGCGCCTTCACGTCATGCCAGGCCGGCCGCGACGTCTTCCACGGTCTGCTCCAGCATGGTCAGGTAGTCGTCCACCTCGTCATCGTCCGGGGAGTCGCCGAGCGCGTCGACGACCTCGTGCCGGTGGACGATGACCTTCGAGCGGTGGACGTACGCGGACACCCACACGTCGACCTCGAGGGACCCGCCCTCGTCGTCGGGGCCGGCCTTGAGGTACAGGACCGGGTCTTCACCGGTGCTGGCGAGGAGCTGCCGGATGTCGTCGCGGATGATGACGGGTGCACTCATGGCAGGGGCCTTTCAGGCTCTGGAGGGTCCGGTGACGCCGTGGTGCGGCGTGTCCCCCGGCCACGGGGGAGGAACGGGCCCCAGGCCCGTAGAGAACCCCGCTGCTGCGGGGAAGACCAGCGCGCACCGAAGCAGCCGGTGCGCGCCGTAGCGCCCACGATAGTCAGGCAGGCGCCTGGCCAGGCCTAGTCCCGCAGGAACGGCCGCATCGCGCACCGGCGCAGCCCGAGGTCCTCCGTGCACGCGTGCGGCTCGTCCTGCGGGTGCGCCCGCCGGATCTCCGCCTTCACGTCGTCGTCCAGGCCCTCGATGTGTTCGGCCGCGGCCATTGCCGCGTTGTACTGGTGCGGCGCCTTCCACCCACACGAGCACACCGCCACCCGGAACTTCCGGCTCCTCCACGGGGAGCCCATCGAGGGCAGTTCGATGACCGGCCGGACGACGACGTGCGGGCCGAGATCCTCACGGGCCAGCGGCTTCAGCAGACCGAGGCTCTTGGCGACGTCCGCGCCTGCCTTGCCCACGCCGGCGGCAACCAGGTCGTTCCGGTTGTCGATCCACCACGACGCGGACTCCACGGCCAGCATCGCCGTCTCGATGAACGGCCCCGGGTCCCCCAGCGCCTCCGGGTACTTCTCCGCCCACCAGCCCGCGGTCCCCCGCAGCTCTTCCACGGCCTTCGTGCGGAGCGTCTCCGCCCACGCCACCTGCCGCACGGTACCGGTCAGCGCGGGCCAGCCGGCCTCCTTCGCCGCCGCGGCGTTCTTCGCGTTCTCCTTCTCGAGCTGCGCCTCCACACAGCTGTAGCAGTCGCTGCTCTCCAGCCGTTCGAGGGTCTGCTCCCGCTTCCTGTGCGGTCCGATCAGGTCGACCCGCTCCTCGTGTCCGCACTTCCGGGTCACGTCGTACTTCGCCATCGGGGTGTTCCTTCCTTCGGGACGCGGGCGGTGCTCTTCGCCCGTCGGTGTGTGAGGGTCAGTGGCCGGCGGGGGCGTGGTCGGGCAGCGAGACACCGTCCTCGTCGGGGACGGCCCCCTCGCAGCAGCCGCTGTCCGCCAGCCAGGCGTCCACGGTGGGCCGGGACTTCCCGGACCAGGCCACCATGTCGGCCTTGAAGCCGTGGCGCAGCTTCTCGCCCTGGTCGCGGGCCGCGTTGCGCATCAGGCGGGCGAGGCTCACCTTCGCGATCTCGACCTGCGCCTCCAGCCGGGCCAGTCGCACGCCCTGGGCCATGACCCGCTGCTCCGTGGTCAGGCGCGGCGGGCGGTGGGTGTCGATGAACTCGGCGAGTTCGCGGGCGGTGACGTCCCAGTCGCGTACGACCGGGTCGAAGTTCACGTCCGTCTTGTTGCGCTTCATCCCGCCGATGTGGGCGTCGCTCAGGTAGTGGCGGCGCAGGTGGTCGCGGTGCATCTCCTCGACGCTCTGGCCCCACATGGCGGCCGAGCGCTCCGCCTCCTCCCCGGTGGGCACCGGGTGCTTCGCGAGTAGCGCCGGCCAGATTTCCTCTTCCGGCTTCAGCGGGGGCCAGTCCAGCTCGCCGGCCTCGGCGATGACGTGCCAGTCGGAGAGGCTGGGGCGCTCCTCGCGTTCCTCGGGCGACGCCAGGACGGGGCAGGCCCAGGCCATGGTGAGGGTGGGGCGGATCAGCAGGACGGCGCTCCAGGCGGGGGCGGTGGAGGTGTGGCCGAGCCGGTCGTAGGCGCGGCGCAGTTCGACCTGGGTCACGTAGTTCGCGGTGTACTCGATCTCCGTCATGTAAAGCACCTTACGGGATACGTAAGGTGCTTTACAAGTCCCAGGGTTAGGCGATCTCCATGCCGGCGTGGCACGCCGAGTGATCCCAGCCGACTTCCACGGGGTAGCCGCAGAAGCACGTGCCTTCGACCGCCGGCAGGCCCCGCATCCGGCGCCGCAACGCCTGCATCAGCTCGGTGTCATGGATCCACCCGCGGCGGCCCACCATCTCCAAGAGCTGGTCGAGAGCGCGGGTGTACGCGTCGGTCGCCACGTCCCCGTGCGGGCCCGGGCCATGGGTGCTCTCCCACGCCAGGCGCGTCCCCGTCTCGTCCTCGCGCCCGGCGATGAACCCGTAGACGCGGCTGCACCGCATCTCGTCCATCTCGTCCAGGCGCCAGATGCTCCCGTCGGGGTCGTGCCACCAAGTCGGCTGGAACAGCAACTCCGACCAGTGGTCGACGGGAGTGGGAGAGTGGTAGTCGTCGCCGAGATCGCAGTCGCCCAGGTCGGTACCGGACCAGTCATCCACGGCGCGCCTCCCTGCCGTACCCGCGCTCGGCCAGGCCGGCGGCGGCCTTCATGATGGCGATCCCGTCGGGGTGGTCGTAGACGGTCCGGACGATCGCGTCGTGCCACGCCTGCAGACCGCGCAGCGCCCGGCCCGCCGCGGCGTCCCGGCGGCGCGCGGCCTCGAGTTGCTGCTCGACCGTGGGGCAGTGGCAGACCTCGAGGTCGGGGTTCTCCACCCGGGCGTAGCACCCGGGGATCAGGTACCGGCCGCCGCGCCCGTCCTCCCACCAGTGGCAGACCAGGGCACGGGCCTCGCTCGTCTCACCGGCCACGGCGCTGCGCCCCGTCCTGCCTGCCCAGGCGGCCGTGCAGCTCCTCCCGGGCGGCCTGCCAGTCCTCGGCGCTGGGCGGCTGAATCCCGAGCGCGGCGAGGACGGCGTTCAGGATCGTGCCCGGGTCGGCCCCCGGCTCCCCGGCGGCCCCCTCGATCGCGTGCCACGCCCGGTCATGCTCAGCCGGGGTGAGCACGCGCGGCTTCTGCTCGTCCCCGGTGGCGCGGATCTGCGCGTACCGGGCGGCCGTGGCGAGCGCGTCACGCAGCTCGGGCAGCCGGCCGGTGAGGACGACGACGCGCACCGCGGCGCCCTCCTCGTCGTCGACCGGCTGCCGGGTCACCTCGAACGTGGTCCACGTACCACCCGGCAGCACAGCGAGCGTGTCACCGGTGTGGTCGGCCACGTGGAACGGGCTCCCGCTGTGAAGCGCGGCATCAAGGGCGTCGGTCTGCTCGACCGTGAGCCAGACGGACACGTCGGCGCCGCCCTGGGCGAGGTTCTCGGCCTGGACCGACACGTACGGGGCCCGGGCCGCGTCGAGAGCGGTGCGCAGGGTCAGGCGGTGGTTCTGGGCGTCGGTGTAGCAGTACGGGTACGTGGGCTGCTCGGGCTTGACGGCCGGGCACTCGTCCGCCGGGTGCGACTGCCGCATGGTCTTCGCCGCCGTGTAGTGGTGCTGGCCGCATGCCTCGCTGGCCTGCTCCTCGACGACGAGTCCGCACGGCGCCTTCGGGCACGGGCAGGCAGCCTCGAGGTGCGGCTCCATGCCGGGGAACGAGCGGCCGATGTGGGTGTTCATGGTCTTCTCCTGGTGGTGTGGGAAGGGCGGTCGGGGTGAAGGACGGCGACGGCGGCGGCCGCGGGCTGCGGGCCCTGCCCGGAGCAGGTGGGGCAGTAGTCCCTTCCGTCGGGGCGACAGTGCCAGCCACGGCGGCCGGCTGCGGCCCGGGCCTCGTCGACGGTGAGGGCATCGGTCAGGATCTGGCCGGTGCAGCTCCCGTAACGCCAAGTGCGGTCGCAGTGCAGGGTGATACGGGCACTCATACGGTCCGGCCGCGGTGCGGCGTCCGGTAGTGGTGCTCGATGACGCCCCGACGGTGCTTGAGGACCTCGGCGACGGTCTCAGCCCAGTCGACGCCCTGGTGTCGCAACTCGGCCTCCGGGTGCCGCTCCCAGGCCGGGGCGCCGGTGCGCTCCTGCAGCAGCGCTTCGGCGAGGCACTCGCCGCACACGCCGGCGGCTTCGCTCTGGTACCGGAGCAGCGTCTCCTTGCGGTCCGGGTGCAGCGTCATGTGCCGCCACGACGCCTCGACGAGCAGGCGCCGCCAGTCGACGGCCACGGCGACCCGCTCGAGGATCGCGGCCATCGCGTCCGTGACGGCGTCGTACGCCTCCGGCGGCATGGTGGCGATCTCCCCGAACGAGTAGTGATGCTGGGGGCCGATGACGTCCTGGCGGAGCGACCGGACGACAGCGAGCTGGTTGGGCATGGTGTTCCGTTCTCGGATGGCTGGTCAGGCAGGGCGGGCGACGGGCAGGGACGCGACCTCGAGCGGCCACGGCCAGCGGGCGAACTCGGCCCGGTCGGGGACCCATCGGTGGCTGTTCGGCTTCCGGCGGCGGGGCGTGACGATCCAGCGCATGGCGGTGCCTTTCTGGGTGTGTGGTGGTCAAGCGGCTTCGGTGTCCGGGCGGTTCTGGCGCGGGCGGGGGACGAGCCGGAGATGCCGGCGCAGGCGCGTGGTCTGCCGGGTGTACTCGCGGTTGTAAGCGCGCTTGCGGTTGGCGGCCTCGCCCTTGGGCTGCCAGGTCTCCAGGGCGGCCAGGAGGTCGGCGCGGTGCTGCGCCTGCTCCTCCGGCGTCCAGGGCCGTATCGGGCGGCGCTCCGGGGGGCGTTCGGGCAGGGGCGGCAGCGGATGACGCGGTACGTGCTCGGCGCGGCCGAACTTGCCGGTGGGCCACTCTTCGGCCATGAGGCGCTCGTACGGCGTCATCTCGCTACTCCTGCAGGGGTGGAACAGTGACCAGGCGGACGTATGAAGAAACGTCACGCCGCGGAAGCTGTGTCAGAACGGCTCGGCCGGGGCGCGGACGGTGCGCCCCGGCCGGCGGGAGCTGCTACGCGGTACGGGACGGGCAGCGCAGCTCCCCGACGGGCACGGCCAGCTCGGAGGAGCGGAGACGCCGGACGGCGAACCCCTTGTCACGGCGGACCACGGCGCGGACGCGAGCCTCGCGCATCGCCGCCTTCCGGGCCCTGGGGTTGTCCGACGCCTGGACGCGGGTGATCTCCTGGCCCTGGGCGTCCGTGATCGTCCACCAGTCGGTGATCTCGCCCTCGGGCGCCGGGGCGAGCTCGGGCAGCGGCTGCAGCTTGTCCAGGGCAACGCGGATGGTCTTGCCGTGGCGGGCGCTCAGAGCCTCCACGGTGCTGCCCGCGGGCAGTGACCGGATGATGACGACGTCCCGGTAGTCCTCGGCCGGGTCGGGCACGTACACGGCGGCCGTGTCCACGGGGAACCGGACGGGCGGGTGCGCGAGGATCAGCCGGGCCAGTCGCTCGACGCCGGCCTGGTCGCGGTCCCGGTACTCGGTGACGCCCCACCCGGCGGTGGCGAACAGGTCGGCGTAGGCCCGGGTGGTCAGCTCGCGGTCGCGCCGCTCGTGCTCGTCCGTGGTCGTGCCGTCCTCGCCGCAGTAGGCCAGGACGACTTCGCCAGTGGCCCGGCGCGGGTCCAGGTAGGCACCGGCGCTGATGCACTGGCCTCGCTCGTTGAACGCGGCGAGCGGCTGCCCGTCGTGCGTGAGGAGACGGACGGCGGCCTTCACCTGGGGGACGTCGGCGCTTCCGGGGAGACAGCCGAGGGGGCGCGGCGCGGACTGGTCGAGGGTGGTGTTCGTGGGCATGTCGTGGGTTCTCCCTTGATGGAGTGGTGAGCGGGTAAGGGGGACGGGAAGCGTCAGGCGGCCGGCGGCATCGGGTGGTGCTTGCGGGCGGCGTGCAGGTCCGCCGCCACGTGGCACAGCACGGCCTCTCGGTGGGTGCTGGTGCCGCCGGATTCGGCGATCAGCTCGGCCACCATCTCCGTCGCGGTGATCATGTCGTAGTACACCTCGCGCCGGTCGGTGCTGGTCATCAGGTCGACCAGGGTCCGCAGCAGGTAGTTCGGGGTGCTGTTGGGGCCGGGCCGGAGGTGGGCGCGGCGGCCGTTCCTGCGGTAGTCGGCGATGGCGAACAGTGCCCGGTCGATGGCCTCCGCCGGTGCGTGGTCCACGCGCGGCGGGGTGAGGGGCAGGGACAGCAACGGGGTCTCCAGAGAACGAAGGGATGCTGGGGAGGGTGCCGGGGCGCGGCGCGTACGGTCGCGCCCCGGCGGGAGGGGCCGTTCAGCGCCACATGTCCGGGCCGGTGCACGTGCACTCGGCCTGTCGGGCGAGCAGCGCGCCGGCCTCCGTCCAGGCGTCGTCACGCTGGCTCGCGAGGGCCGCGAGCCGGGCGTTGCGCTCCTCCGGGCGGGCGGCCCAGTAGCGGATCTCAGCGCGGTCGGTGTTCATCGAGCGCAGCGCGTTGTCGGCCCGGAGCTGGGCCTGCTCGGCGCGGAAGATGTCGCGCTTGGTGATCCAGGCGAAGCAGGTGGGGGCGTCGCTGTCCTGCATCCAGGAGCGGCGGCACTCCGGGTAGACGGGGCGCTCGACGGTGGGGGTGGTGCTCATGACGGGTCTCCTCGGTGAACGTGCGGCGAGCTGGGGCGGGTGCCGGGGCGCGCGTCGCGCCCCGGCGAGAGGGGACCGGTCAGATGACGTCGGTGGCGTCGTAGAAGCTGGCCAGACCGGCGGTGAACCGCGCCCGGGTGAGCATCAGCGTCGGCTTCGCGAACTCGTCGCGCACCGCCTTCTCGTAGGACATCTCGGCCAGGGCGCGGGAGCCGTGGTCGCTGGACCAGTAGCGGTGCACCGACCAGTAGTCGACGCCGTAGCGGGTCTTCTGGGTGACGGGGTCGATGTACTCGACGCACCGGACGATCAGGTCCGGGTGACCGTCGCCGCCGTTGATGACGGACTCCCGCAGGGTCTTCCCGGCCAGGATGCTGAAGCTGTAGGCGTCGGACTGTTCGCGCGGGATGTCCGTGGGGGCGTCGGAGTGGAGGACGGTGCGCATCTCCGCGAACCGCGCGGTGGTCTCCATTACCAGGGCAGCGTTCATCGTGCTTCCTTCCTTCGGGACGTCGGCGGTGCTCTCCGCCAACACTTCATATAGTACAGCAATGAGACCGTCGGGGGGAGTGACCCCAGGAAACATGCAACGGAAAACCCCCGCGAGTCTCGAAGCTGTACTCAACGAGACTCGCGGGGGACTGGCGGAACCCGAACCGGTCAGGCCACGGGGACGAACCGCCGGCGGTCCGCGCCCACCCCCAGCACCGACGAACGCCCGCCGTACAGCCGCTCTACCGCCTCAGCGGGGACCGCGTGCACCTCCGGCCGGAGACGACCCCGGCGGCCGGGGAACCGGCGCGGCTTCACCACCAGCGGCGGCCGCGCATCCGACACGGGGAACAGCGCGCCCTGCCCGGCGTCTGCCTCGCCGGCCTCCTCGACCGGCACCGCACCGGCCGGCCGCAGCAACTCCGCCTCCAGGTGCTCCGCCTCGACCCGGGCGGCCTCAAGGACGGCCAGGCGCTCCGCCTCGACGACGACCGCGGGCGCCATCCGCGCTACCAGCGCCGACACCGCCTCGTCGTCGGCCCCCTCGAGGTCGATCCCGCCCGCGGCGGCCCACACCTCCCCGGCAACGGCCTTGTACTGCTCCCACAGCGGCCGGGACGCATCCCGCCCGGGAACATCCCCTCCGGCCGTGCCCAGACCGCGCACGAGGGCACGCAGGGCATCTGCACGGAACTCCCGGACCCGGGCGCGCATCGTGGACGCGTCCTCGTGCACCAGGAACGGCTCGGCGGCAGCAGACCGCTTCCACGCCCCGAACACCCGGACCGCGCGGGTCGCCAGGGCCTCCACCTCGTCCAGCACCCGGCCCAGGACCGCGAGGTACCCGGCCAGAGCCCGCGGCGCGCCCTCAACACGCAGCCGCCGCTCATCCAGCCACCCGTGCCGCTCCCCGTTCCCCCAGTTCTCCTCGTACACCGACCAGCGAGGGTTCACCGCGTACGGCGTCGACGCCTCCACGCCGTGGACGCCGGCCAGGTGCCACGCCACGTGGTGGTGCTGAACGGCCCGCCGCTTCGACGCCGCGGGGAACCGCAGCTCCACCGTGAACCGACCGGGGCCCGACTCGTACGGGCGAGGGATCTCTACGTACGCGCTCACGCGCTCTTCCTTCCATCGGGACGGCGGTAGCTCTCCGCCGCAGGAACAAGGCCGGCCGCGGGATGGCGACCAGCACACTCAAAGGGGGGTCAGCGGCGGCGCAGCAACCGACCGCACAGGGACCGAAGGGACCGGCGACGGCCACGACGCTCGTACGCCCGGATCATCGCGGCAACATCGGCCGGGTCCGGGGACTGATGCCACAGCACCGTGATCATCACCGCCTCACGCAGCTCCCCGTACGGCCGCTCCACCAGAACACTCGCCCCACCCCGCACCGGCTTCCACAGCAGCCAGACGTGCTCCGTGTCGAACCTCCGCGACAACGCCCCGACGTACGGGACCGGGGGCAGCCCCAACAGGCGGGCCACCTCGTCCGCGAACGACTCGAACGTCCACCTCGGCGACACAGCGGGCAGATGGGCACGGAGCCAAGACGGCAGCGGCATGGGACTGGAACCTTCCTCGAAGCGGCGGACAAGCCACACACAGGCCCGCCGCCGGAACAGCGGCAGCAGGGCAGGCAGACGGGGTTTTGGCACTTTTGGGACTGTCCAACACGCGCGCGTGCGCGTACGGGGCGCGGCGGCGCCGCCCACGGGCGTGGTGGGCGGCGCCGCGGTCGGGGTCAGGAGACGAAGGTGCAGGTGCCCGCGAGACGACCGCGGTCCTTGGACGCGATGGTCGCGCCCCGGGAGATCAGGTCGGTGTGCTGGCGGTGATCGCGCCACCAGCGGGTGTCGGCGTTCCACGCGCTTTCGCCGATGATCCAGCCGTAGAAGGTGCCGCCGTCCCACTTGCGGTACTGCCACAGGCCGTGGGCGTGGTGGTCTTCGTCGGCGACGGGCGAGGCGAGGACGGCGTTGAAGACGGTGCGGACGGTGGTGGCGACCCACGAGTCGGCCGGGTGCGGGGTGGACTCGAAGTGGATGCCGCGCGCTTCGGGGTCGATACCGGCGAGGGAGGCGGTGCGCAGCAGCCGGGCGACGTCGTCCGGGACGATGACGTACGGGCGGCCCATGCTGTCGGTGGTGACGGTGATGTCGGCGACGGTGAGCGTGGGCGTGGCGGTGGTCATGTGGTGTTCCTTCGTTCGGGGCGTCCCGGTGCTCTCCGGGACTGGGGTGGGGCGGTGCGCCCTGCGCCCGTTCCGGCGGGTGGCCGGCCTGGGGGCGGGGCGCACCGCCCGCCGGGGGTGGCGGGCGGTGCGGGGGTGGTCAGCCGAGGGGGCGCAGGCCCCAGAAGTTCCGGCGGATGAGCCCGGCGGCGCGGGCCGCGTTTTCGGCGCGGACGATGTAGACGTGCTCCCACTGGGTGCGGGCCGCGGCCTGCTCCTTCAGGGCGGCTTCCTGGAGGCTGCGCTCCACGTCGTTGTCGGCGGCGCGTTCCACGGTCGTGATGGTGAGCCGGTAGAAGTCCGCGACGACGAAGAAGCCAGCGGTGAACTTGCGGAGTTCGACGCGGTAGGAGGGGGCGCGGTCCATGTCTTCCGGGCGGGGCGCGGGGATCTTGTCGAGGGACACGGGCATGGCGGGGTTCCTTCGGTCGGGACGTGCCCCGGTTGCTCTCCGGGGCGGCGGGGTGAACCGCTGAAGAGAACAGTACAGCAATGAGACTCGGGTGCAACATGAGACCTCGAAAAACCCACGTAATGCCAGGTGGGGCGACTTCAACCCACCGGCTTCAGTCTCACGGCTGTACTTTTCTGCGGGGGGTCTGTACGTTCTGTTCCACGCCGACCGGCGCCCCGGGGAGAGCAACCCCGGGAAGTCCCGAACGAAGGAACACCGCCATGCGTATGCCGCGCTTCCTCACCCGCCGCCCCCGTCCCGCCGCGATCCTCGCCGCCGGCCTCGCCACCGCGTTCCTGGGGAGCGCCGCCGTCCTCAGTCCCGCCACGGCCGACCAGCACGCCGGCACGCCCCTCCCCACCCCCACGGTCGCCACCGCCCCGGCCCCCACCGCCACCCCGGCCGTGACCGACAAGGCCATCGCCGACGCCTACAACGAGGGCTGGACCGAAGGGCAGGACGATTTCATGGCCACCGATTGCACGGGGCCGATCCCCACCCTTCCCGACTCGGACGACCCCCTCGTCACCGCCTACAACGAGGGCTGGATCGACGGACAGCACGACCTCGCCGACACCGGCGCCTGCAAGACCGACCCCGCCACGGACGCAACCGTCACCGCCGCGTACAACGCCGGATGGGAAGCGGGCGTGCGCGACCTCGGCGACGGCACCGCGCCGACGATCCCCAACGTCACCGGCGACGGCAGCAACCCCGGCACCGTCGCCTGGATGGACGGCTGGAAGGACGGGCAGGCCGACGCCCTCGCCGACGACGGCCGCGACGTAAACGCCTCCCAGCGCTGATCTAGCACCCGAACCCGTCCGGGGCGCAGCACCCCCGCCGTGCTGCGCCCCGCCCGCCCTCTCACGCCAGGAAGACACCGCACGCCATGACCAGCACCCCCCGCACCGCCACCCCGGCCGAGCAGCTCGGCGACGCCGTCGGCCGGATCGCCGTCTACGCCGCCCGCGCCCTGTGCGCCCAGTTCCCCCACCTGAACCTCGAACGGCTCGTTGCGACGTTCACCCGGCCCGCGGCCGTCGAGGGGACCGCGCGCTGCTACCTGGCCGCGCTCGACAGCGGAGCGGCGCCCGCTGAGGCCGCCAGGAAGGCCGGGACTGCGCTCATCCATGCGTGGGCCGACGCCCGCACCGCCTGACACACCCGGCCCCCGCCGCCCTGAACCGCTGAGAGGAACCCACGTCATGACCCCCGTCTTCTTCGACCTCGACCCCACCACCCGCCCGGTTCGCCTTACGGCCAGGCCGGACGGCACGCAGCCCTACGCCTTCGACCCCGCCCACGTCCGCATCGTCCGAGCGGACCGCATCGAGCGCGGCGACGTCGTCCTCGGCGAGGCGTACAACAGCGGCCCCGGTGACCGCGCCGCCGAAGTCAGCTACCTGCCGTACGGCTGCACCCCGTACGAGGCCGCCCCGCGCTCCGTGGACCCGGCATGCCCGTGCGAGCTGTGCCGACAGCACCGCAGCGACCCGCACACGTACCTCACGGACCCGATCGCGCTGACCGTGTGGGAGCGCCGGGAACTCGACCTCGACCCCGTGTGCCAGCTCAACAACGCCGACGAGTTGCTGGTCATCGTTCCCGCCCGGCGGCTGGAGGAGCCGACCCGCACGGGGGAGCCGGGGCAGGACTGGACCAGGATGGGGCGCGCCGACTTCGACGAGGAAGCCCCGCTCGCCCTGGTGGACGCGGACGAGGTGAGCCGGCCGGTACCCGCCGTCCCGGACCCGTGCGGCACGGAGCCGTTGTTCGGGGAGGCCCCGGCCCCCGCGCGCCGGACCCGGCCCCGCACGCCGGCCCCGGCGCCCACCGAAGACACCGGCGCCCTCTTCTGACCCTCGCATAGTTCAGGCGTGAGATTCACGGCGCGCACCGCCCACGATGGTGCGCGCCGTTCCACCTGGGGAAACGGCATCAGATGCCCGGCGGATTGGCGCCCAGGAGTCTTATTGCTGTACTATGAAGGTGTTGGCGGAGAGCACCGCCAACGTCCCGAACGAAGGAACCACTCATGGCCACTGCCACCACCCGCCGCGCCGCCGCCATCCTCCGCGACCGCACCCGCGCCAACCGCGAGGTCCGCAACGCCGTCAAGGCCGTCACCGCCGGACCCGCCCCCATGTCGGCCCACCTCGTGGCCGGTGGCGTCTCCCCGCTCGCCGCACACAACTACTCCGGCGCCGTCACCCGCAAGGCCAAGGGCCTCGCCCGCATCCCCGGCGAAGGCACCACCACGAAGAAGCGCAAGGGCAAGAAGGGCCTGACCGTCTCCCGCACCGGCGACCTCGCCCGCAAGAAGCGTCACCGCGTCCTGTCCGTCGCCCTGTGGACCCGCGAAGACCTGATGGCCGTCGCCCTCTCCGGCTACCGCCCGAAGAACGCCGAGATCGCCGACTTCTTCGCCCGCCTCGCCCTCGGCCACCCGGCCGCCACCCGCGCCGCCGCCTGACCCACCCCCAGACCGCCGGGGCGCGGCACCCCCCTCCCGCCGCGCCCCGGCCCCCTCACGCACCGGAGACAGAACACCATGAGCACCACCACCCCGCACGCCCTTGCCGCACAGCGCGCCCGCGTCATCGCGCAGATCGCCCGCGACCGCTACGCCCCGCCCGCCACCCGCCCGGTCCTGGAGACCATCGCCGGTTACCTGGACACCGCCGCGCACCACCTGGAGACCGACACCCCCGGCGCCCTCGTCTCCGTCCCCGTCGAAGCGACCGAAGCCCTGTGGCACGCGGACAGGCTCGCCGAGGAACACCCGGCCACCCGGTTCCCCACCGACTTCACGAACTACGTCCTCCACCAGCTCACCGGCCGCCCCCTGCCGACCCCCGAACCCCTCAACCCCACCCGCCCGGCCCTCGCCGAGCGGGAGCAGTCCCTCACCTGGCGACTCCGGTCCCTGCACGCCGACACCGCCACACAGGCCCAGCACCCCGCCGAGTGGCTGTACTCCGCCCTTGGCCTGTGGCAGCGCCTCATGCGCCTCGCCGACGAAGTCCGCGTGGACAACGCCCGCCCCTGCAACCAGCACTGACCACCCCACGCCGGGCGGGCCTGTCACAGCACACGCCCGCCCGGCGTTCCCCCAGCGAGAGCACGCCGGACACCACGAATCGAAGGAACACCAGATGAGCACCACGACCGTCACGCCCGAGTACGACGAGAACGGCAACTACACGCCCGCCCCGGGCACCGAGTACCCGTTCAGCATCTCCGACATCGCCCGCGCCACCGCCCGCGTCCTCGGCCCTGGCTGGACCGCCGAGTCCGGCCCGTGGGGCGTCTCCGGCACCCTCTCCGGCCCCTACTCGACCGACTTCACGTTCTGCATCGACGAACAGGACGACCTGGTCATCGCGTACCGACCCTCGACCGACGACGACTTCCCCGAGGACCCGGAGCTGCCCGACCCCGCAACCAAGTGCGACGCCGGGGCCTACCTCGAACTGGCCAGCGCCGATGACGGCCTGGACGAGCTCGCCGAGCAGTCCGCCGCCGCCATCCGCGCCATCACCGGCGACGCGCCGGCCGGATGCGGACAGCCCTACCTCGACGCCGCCACCACCGTGCGCCGCTGAGCCGACATGCACCACCGCGCCCCGGGGCCGGCCGCACGTGCCAACCCGGGGCGCGGCCCCACACTCCGCACCGCACGAGAGAGCTGACGATGACGATTCTGCTGCTGGGCCGCTGGGACCACGGAGGGAACCTCACGATCGAGGAATCCCACACCGTCGCCGACGAGGACCAGGCCGCCGTCGACCGCCACGTCAACGGACAGGACGACACCGACGGCATGGCGTGGGCCGCCACGTTCTACCTCGACACCCACCGCCAGGCCATCCAGGACGCGTACGAGGAGTACGTGCGCGACGAAGGCGGGCGCCTGATCGACAACGTCCACGGCATTCAGCCCGACGACTGACCCCACCGGCCCGGGGCCGCCGCGCCCCGGGCCCGCGCGACGCAAGCACCCCCCGCATGACCAGATCACCCGGCCGGAGAGCACCGCGCCGGAACGTCCCGAAGAAGAGGAACACCCCTGTGGCCACTGCCATCGCCCACACCGTGACCGCCGCCCCGCTCGCCGCGCTGCTCCCCGACCGCCGGCGTGTGCCCTGGACGGTCGGACCCGCCCCTCAGCTCATCCGCGCGGGCGCCGCGATGTCCCGTCTCCGGCAGGGGGACCGCGCCTTCGACATCGTCGAGCTGCCCGGCCGTATCGAGGTCTACGCCGACCGGCCCGGTAACGACCTGGCGCCCCTCGCCCCGGACGCCGTCCTCACCGACCTCGGCCCCGACCCCGTTGCCGAGCTGGCCGCCGTGGTGCTGCGCACCGTCCTGCCCCGCCTGGAGGGGGAAGCCATGCAGGCCACCATGCGCGCCCACGGCTGGGAGCAGGTCGTCATCGACGGGGCGCAGCTCATGAACGAGGTCGGGTTCGACCTCATCGACCACGGCGCGCACGTCGAGCCGACCAACCGCGCCGACGGAAGTTTCGGTATCGAGTGGACCGCGCCCAGTCGGGCCGGGTGGGGCCTGTGGGTGCCCCGGGCAGGTGGCATCCTCTCCCTGTCCTACGAGGGCCCCGTGTCCGGCCTGTACGGCGTTCTGCCGGTCCTGCTGCCCCCGGCCGACATCCGGGTGCCCCACAACCCGGGGAGCGTGTTCACGCGGCATCTGACGGACCGGTTCCCGCAGCTTCGTGCCATCGCTGACGATCAGGTCGCGTTCGGCAGCCTCGACGACGTGAACGGGTTCATCGCGCTGCCCGAGGACGACGAGCCGACCGACCACGCGGACGACTCCCGCCAGGTGGTGGCCATCCTCGACGGCATCGGTGTCGATCTGCTGCTCACCGTCGTGCCCCACCTCGTCTGACACCCCGCCCGCGTCCGCCGCACCCCACGGCCCCGCGTGGGGTGCGGCCCCTGTGAAAGGCCCCTCGATGACCTCGACCGCCCGCCTCGCCCGCCTCGCTCTCCTCTCCCGCCCGTCCTGCCCCGCGCTGGCCCTCGCCGGTGACATCGCCGCCCTGCTGCCCGAGCGGGCCGGCCTGCCCTGGACCACCGAAGCGTGCACCTCCTGGTGGTCGACGGCCCCGACCGCCCGCCTCGTCCAGGGCGACCGCGTCCTGATCCTCGTATGGCACCCGTGGCGCACAGAGATCGCCTGGCAGCTCCCCGACCGCGTTCCGTACCGGCCCGACCTGCGTACCGACCGGCTCGCCCCGGACCGTGTCGCGCGGGAGATCCTGCGCCTGGTGCTGCCCGTCCTCGACGACGAAGCCGCCCGGACCGCCCCGGCCGCCGACGCCGCGCCCGTGCGCCTGGCCCAGCTCGCCGAGATCGGCGCAGCGATGCGCGCGGCCGGGGCCGCCACCTACGAGCGGGCCGGTCTGCTGGCGAGCACGGCGACTGTCACCTGGGCCTCCAGCGGGCTGCGGTACTCCGCGTCCCTGCACGGCGCGAACCCGGTAGCGGACGTGCAGATCGAGGGGCCGGTGCGCGCCGTCGAGCGGGCTCTGCCCCGGTTCCTGCCTATCCCGGCCCCGGACCGCCTGTACGCGCCGTCCCTGGGCCCTCTGCCCGCGCCCGCACCCGCGCGGATACGGGGACGCCTGCAGCGCCGCCTGGCAGCCACCCTCGCCCGGTACGCGCGGGTGGAGCAGACCGAGCAGGGCGGACTCATCTTCAGCGCCGGACCGGGCCCGTACGGGTACGTTGCGGCTGGTTTCGACCCGCAGTCCCGCGCCCACGACACGACGCCGTCCTCCGTCGACCTGCACGGCGTCGGCGTCGACTTCCTCATCTCCCTCGCCCCCCAGCTCGCTCGCTGACCCCCGTTCTCCGGAAGGACCCCTCTCATGCCCACCGCCTCTCTCTTGCTCCCGGTCTCCGCGTTCTACGACGCCATGGCCAACGCGCACAACGTTGCCCGCGGCACGCTGACCCTGATCTCCACGACGCTGCACCATCAGTTCCCCACCGGCGCGTACCTGGTGCTCACCCGCCCGTCCGGCGACTACGACGACGACTCCGTCGAGCTGCACTCCGTCCGGGACGCCCAGGGCCAGACTGTGCAGGAACTGAGCCCGTACGGCCGTGGCTCCTACCGGCTCCCGGCCGTGCCGGAGCGCATAGGCGCCCTGTGGGGAGACACCAACCCGCGCAACCCGGCCGAGGTCCTCGACCTGCTCCAGCGCATCGACGCCGCGTTCCCGTACGAGTTCCTCGACTTCCTGCCGTGCGAGCTGCGCACGGCCGAGGAGATCCAGGCGGAGGACGACGGAGGGCGTACCCCGCTGGGCATCCCGCTTGCCCCGTCCGTGTGCGCGCTGCACGGCGACGAGTGCCCGGCGCGCGGCCACGCCGAGCCGTCCGCGCCCGTCGGCTGACCGGGGCCGGCCGTGGGGCGCTGGTCGCAGATCAGCGCCCCGTCGCGCCCCGGCCCCCTCACCTCTCTTGGTGCAGGCGTGAGACTCTGCGTAGCGATTCCCCTGGTCACTCGTTACGCGAGTCTCTTTGCTGTACTATTTGGGGTGTTGGTGGAGAGCAACCACCGAGCCCCGAACGAAGGAAGCCCCGATGATGACCCTCCCGGCCAAGATCCAGACCGCCGTCCACGTCGCCACCCTGGCGCGCAAGGCGGGACTGCCCATCCCCGCGAAGGTCCTCCCGGTCCTCGAAGAGGCCGCCGCCCCGTGGCCGGCCGAGTGGCTCCTCGCCCCGCTCCCCGGCGACCCGATCCGAGTCGTTGAGCTGTTCGCGGGCCCCGGTGGCTGGTCGGAGGGCATCGCCGCCGTCCTCGGCGTGGCCGTGGACGCCGTCGGCGTGGACATCTCCCCGGACGCCTGCGCCACCGCCCGCAAGGCCGGACACCGCCGGATCTGCGCCGACATCACCACCCTCGACCCCGAGCACATCGCGCTGCGCCACACCGGCGCCGTCATCATCAGCCCGCCGTGCCCGACGTTCTCCCCCGCGGGCAAGCTCTCCGGCCTGGACGCCCAGAACATCGGCATCCTGTGCGAGGCCATCGGCTACGTCAGCGAGGCCGCCGGGACCATGCCCGTCACCGACATCGACTGCGACGACCTGTACCCCGACCTGGACGAGTGCCCGATGTGCGCGGAGCACGGCTACCACGTCGGCTACCGCGAGCGGTCCGGCGCCACCTGGGACGAGGTACGAGCGGAGGCCGCCGCCGTCAGCGACCCGCGGATCGCGCTCATGCTCGAAGTCGTCATCTGGCCCCTCGCCCTGCAGGCCGCCGGAGCGCCGATTCGCTGGATGGCCATGGAGCAGTCCAGCAACCTCCCCGAGGAGATCCTCGACGACCTGAGCATGGAGTTCTACTCGTCGGAGTGGATGTACGCCAGCCGCGAGGTCCTGGAGGCCGCCGACTACGGTCTGCCGTCCCGCCGTAAGCGCGTCTACATGATCGCCACCCGCTGGTACAACACCGTGAAGACCGCCCGCATCCGCCCGCTGCCCGCCACCACCATGGCCCAGGCCCTCGGCTGGGAACCCGGCGAGCGCGTCAACACCCGCGGCAACCGGCCCGTCGACCCGAAGACCGGCCGCGCCAAGGGCGGGAACAGCTTCTCCGCCGACGGCCCCTCGTGGTGCCTCACCGGCAAGTCCCGCACCTGGAAGCGCGAGCGTGACGGGCTGCGCCTCACCGAATCGGAAGCCGGGCTCCTCGTCGGTTTCCGCCGCTCCTACCCGTGGCAGGGAAGCCGTACGAGCGCCTTCCAGCAGGCCGCCGACGTCGTCTCCCCGGTCATGGCCGCCATCGTCCTGTCCGGCGTCCTCGGTGGCCTCGGCGAGGCCCTCGTGCGTGACTACCTCGCCCAGCTCTACGACCTGGACGACATGCTCACCCCCACCGACTACGCCCTGGTGACCTGACCCCGCCCCGCCCCTCCCGGCCCCCGCCACGCCCGGCGGGGGCCGCCGCCGTTCCCGGGCCCTGTAACAGCCCTGACGATCCGACGTTCTCCCAGGCATGAGCACCCTCGAGCCGTCCCGCCCCGTGTACGACTTCCCCTCCGCCAACCCGTTCGCCGAGTCGGTCACCCTGCGAGTCAGCCTCACCGTGAACGGCACGGAGCACGGCTACCAGCAGCTCGTGCCGCGCTTCGACTGGAACGTCATCTCCAGAGACCCGGCCCTGCGCGCCGAGTACGAACGCCAGCTCCGCCGCAAGCTCGGCGAAGTCATCGCCGAGCGCCTCGCCCCGCCCGTCACCGTCCTCGCCCCCCTTCCCGGTGGCGAAGCGGGGTCCGCTGACCTCGAGCACGCCGACGCCAGCATGCGGAACCAGCCGGAGCCGGAGCACTGTCGGAGCCGCGAAGTACGCTCCGAAGGATGAGCACCTCCGCCGCCCCGGCCCCGTTCGACCCGCACGCCTTCCCGCCCGAGCTGATCGCCGCCCAGCGCCAGGCCGCCGAGTTGTACGCCGCCCTGCACGCCCTGCAGGAGACGCTGCCCTGGTCCCGTGAGCCGCACCCCGGCTGGCCCGAGGTGACCGAGCGGGGCCGGGAACACCTCGGCCGGCCTGCCTCCCCCGGCTGGCCCGCCGACGCCGCCGCCGAGTTCGACCGGCTCATGGAGGAGCTGCGCGCCGCCACCGCCGCGGTGCAGTGCCACCGCTGGTGGAAGCTCTGCGAGGAGGAGGGCGTCAAGGGCGAGGCCCTGGTCGACGCCCGCCAGGCGCTCAAGCACGCCGACGGCGCCGTGCCCCTGCAGCATGGTGACGTCGAAACGGCCGCGTGACCGCCATGTTCCAGCGGGTATGGGTCCACGTCGTTCGCGTGGGCCCGAGCACGGCGCACGTCTCCGTGCCCTCGTTCGCCGACGGCCAGATCCTTGTGCCCGTCCCGACCTTCGATCTGATGTCGGCGACCGGTATGACCCGGGCGCAGCTCACCGGGGTTGACCTGGTGGCCATGGTGAACGTCGCTGCCGCAACAGACGCAGACGTTCACCCCCACGGTTGGAAGGTCTCCGGCGAGGGGGAGCGGCCTTGGCTCTGGCTGCCGCATCCGCGGAGGCAGGCGGGACGCGGTACCTCTCGCCCGTGAGAACGCGCTGCCGCGGCCGGCTTGGCTGAATCGGAGCCCTCTACTCGCCTGCGGCTGCCACACTGGCTACCACACGAGAGGGGGAAAGATGGAGGAGCGAGACAAGCTCGGGCCCCAGCTCCACCGCACCGCGGCCGCATTCGACCGCGCTGCCTGTCAGGCGCGTGCCATGAACGCGAACGTCGTGCTGGCCAACGCTGCGTTCCGTAAGACGCTCAGCATCATCACAGCGATGGAGGCGCAGGCGGTAGCCACGCATCCGGACCTCGCCGAGTGGAACGTCCAGATGGACGCCTTCTACGGCGACGCCTGAAAGCTGGTCTCGGGCCCGGCGCTGTCCTGCCGGGTCCGAGACCGGCTAAGGGGTACAGGGAGGCCCGCACGGGGCCGCCTACCCCGTCGAGAGGCCACGCCGTGACGCGCACCGCCCGCACCTACCTCGTGACCAACCCCAGCGTGCTGTTCGGCCCCGGCCGCCGCATCACCTTCTGCAGCTCCGCCCCCGCCGGTTCCGTCGTCCCCCTCGAGGTCGACGGCCGCCCCGTCCGCGCGCTGCTCACCACCACCGTGGTGAACGGCGGTCTCCTCGGCGCGGAGCTGCAGCTCACCTACCTGTGACCGAACCGTCCCGGCCCCGTGCGTGCCTGCCCGCGCGGGGCCCGGGCGACCGCGCCGTGGGCAGCGCGCGACGCAAGCCCCGCCTGGTGTCCACTCTTCCTGGCCTCACCCCTCCGCCTGGAAGGCCACACCGTGAAGACCAAGAACCCGCCCGGCGACCGCGTCTCCCACCTGATCATCGGCGTCGGCGTCGGCATCCTCGTGTTCGCCCTGGTGATCCTCGTCGCGGTCCTGGTCCACGACGACGGCACCGACAAGGAGCGCAGCACGGGACGCTGCGCCCCGGCTGTGACGGGCACCGTCGACCCGGTGACGTGCCAGCCCTACGCCCCTTCCGGCGCCGTCATCGTGCCGCCCGCCAGCGGTTCGGGGAGCAGCGCCCAGCGGCCGCAGGCGCCTGCGGTGAAGGCGCCTGCGGTGAAGGCGCCGCCCGCCCCGAAAGCGCCGGCTGCTCCGCCCCGGGTCTCCCTGAGCAAGCGGTGACCAGCCACCGCTGCTGGGCCAGCGGCAGCTTCTGTCTCGGCTGCGACACCCACCCCTCCGGCTTCACCCCGGCCAGGGCGCGACACAAGCCGCCCGGGCCGGTCACAGTCCGCGGGCCTGATACCCGAACGGAAGGAATCACCGTGTCAGACCCCGCTCCGAAGGATGCCTGCCGCGCCTGCCCGGCCGAGCTGGAGTCTTTCGAGCTCCGCTCGAACCGTTGCGGCACCCGCTCGGCGTACGAATCCGCGCTCATAGCCATGCTCATGATCAACCTGCTGGTCACCCTCGGGTTCGGCGTGCTGAACATCGTCCGCGACGACTCGCCGGCGAAACCGACCCCGGTGCCGACCGTGACCCACGACCCGACGGCGTGGCCCTCGCCCGGCGGTGGTGGGGGCGAGCCCACCGGCGGCGAGTCGCCGAGCACCGGTGACGGTGGGACGCCGTCGGCCGGTGCCGGTGAGCCGGAGGCGCCTCGGCCCCCGTGCCCGGGCCCGTCCGTCCCCGGTTGCACGAACGACGCGTAGAAACTCGCCCACTTCCCACGCTGCGCCCCGGCCGGACGACTCTCCGGTCGGGGCGCAGCTGTGTTCCCGACCGGCCAGTAACAAGGGCCGGACGCAAATGTTCCGTTTCTGGCAGGGTGCGCCGGTTGCTGGCGGTACGCCCTTGCGGCCGCCGCCCGGCGGCCCCGCACCGCCGGCCGGAAGGAACCGAGTGCAACCGCACGTCATGAAGGCCATCCACGACTGGAGGATGACCTGGAACGACCAGCAGCTCGCCGCACAAGAGGCGTTCACCGCGGCGTTCCCCGCCCTGAAGCCGGCCACCAAGTGCCAGTGCTTCGGCCCCACCCTGCGCTGGGAGACCCCCGGCGAGGGCCAGGGCAAGGTGTGCCTCGACGACCACGGGCGCGCCACGATCGAGTTCGAGCACGTCCCCAAGGCCGCCGTCGGCCACGCCATGGCGGAAACCTGGGGCACCGGCTGGTTCGACGAAGGCCCCGACGGATTCGCCGGCGCCGAGCCCGGCAGCTACCACTACGACGACGAGACGACGTACGCCGAGTACGCGTTCGACGTCCACCCCGACGGCACCGTCACCTTCGGAATCTCGTACGTGAAGATCGACGACGTCGCGGCCATGCTCGACGTCCTCGAGGAAGCGCTCGCCGAGCACCGCGCGGCCGCCTGACGGGCCGAGACGGTTCTTGCCCAATTGGGCAAGCGGCCGGGTGAGGTGAGGTGACGCGGCCAGAGCTGCGGATTCACGTCACCTCACCTCAGCGAGCACGGTAGCGCGCGACGGTAGCCGCCCTGGTCCCTACGGTCCGCGGCCATGGTCACGACTGCCGCACGACCCCGTACCCGGCTCGCAGCCCTCGCCGCCCGCGCCCGGAACATCGTCGACAGCGGGCTGTGCACCCGCACATCCGGAGTCCCCGACTGGCTCGCTCGCCTCGACCAGCTCGAGCACCTGACCGCGGCCGCGGCCGCCGACCGGCGCGCCACCCTCCACGTCCTCGACGACGACACCGTGCTCGACCTCCTGGTCCTGTCGTACCTGCGGCACGGCACCCCGTACATCCTGTGGGCCGACACCCTCACCGGGTTCGCCCAGGACATCCTCGGCGTCACCGCCTGGAGGGACCTGCACCAGGTCCTGGACGCGACGTAAGCCGCGGCCGGCGCCCACTCTCCCCGCCTCGCCCCGAGCGTGGCCCACCAGGACTGTGCACGACGCGGTCCGGCGCCCGGGGCAGGCGAGGAGATCAGTGCTGTGAAGCGACGGCGTACCGGGCCCACTGGGTACCGGGTTGGCCCGCTGACGGTTCGGGGGTACGTGATTCGACCGGTGAACAACGACGGCATCACGATCCGCAATTGGCAACTGGGCGGACCGCGTAGGTGGCGGAAGCTCGAACTGACCGTGGTGACCCTCGCTCCGTTCGCGGAGTTCGGGCGGCGCGGTGAGCGCGCGCCGGGTACGTGGAAGCGTCTTCTGCGGAACATCCGGGAGGGCAGCGGGCTGGTCAGGCACCGCTACTGTCCGGCCCGGCCTTCGCAACGCATCGGGGTCGGTCTCCTCCTTCCGTGCCTGCAGGTCTCGGTCGTCTGGCAGACCTCCCGGCAGGCAGACGCGGCCGCCTACCACCGTGGTGCACGGATAGCGTGCACGTCGTGCAGGGCTGGTGAGCAGCGCGCCGGGCGCGAGGCGACGTAAGGCGCGGCGGCCGTCCACTCTCCCCTCCTCGCCCCGGGTGCGCCCACCAGGACCGTGGACGGTCCGGCGCTCGGGGCAGACGAGGAGATCAGTGCCGTGGCACGACGACGGACCGGCCCCACCGACGTGGTGAAGGCGATCGTCTATGAGCGGGACGGCGGCGCCTGCGTGCGCTGTGGGAAGCAGGACGACCTGACCATCCACCACCGTGTGAACCGGGGGATGGGCGGCGCCCGGGAGGAGTGGATCAACCAGGCGCACAACCTGCTGCTGGTGTGCCGGGTCTGCAACGGCTGGTTCGAGGACCACCCGCGGGAGTCGTACGAGGCGGGGTGGAAGGTCCGCCGGCCGGAGCTGCCCGGCGAGGTCCTGGTGCGCTACCCCGACGGCAGCGAGTACCGGCTCACCCCGGACGGCGTGCGGGCTACGACCGTGGCGGCCGCCCGATGAGGCGCCGATGGTGGGCCGCCCGCGGCCGAGAGACGTACGTCCCGCTCAAGCCCGGCAGGCGCGGCCGCGCGCCGAGAAGGTCCCCGGGCGAGATGGTCGCCGCTGTGGTCGAGGGCCTCGTCGATGGCGTCGCCGATGTCCTGTTCTGGAAGGGGCAGCGATGAGGCTCCGGCGGCAGTGCACCGCACGACCGAGTGGGCTCGCGAAGTACTGGCAGTGCCAGCGTCTTGCGGGGCATGACGGGTCGCACGAGGCTTCGTACTCCAAGCGGTCGACCACGCACTACGCGTGGAACGACGGGGACCTTCTCACCATGTACCGGCTGCTCCCTGGCACGGTCCGCTGGAAGCTGTCCCTGGCGCGCCGCCTGGGCGGCTGGGCGGTGTTCGCGCTGTTCTACGTGCTTCCCACCGTGCTGATGTGGGTGACGATGTCGCCGCTGGCGACGGTCGTGTTCTGTCTGACGGCGGCGTGGCTGTCCATCGACCGGAGCCGGCACCTCGACGTCGGCCGGTACAGCGTCATGGTCTGGTGTATCCCGCCGACGAGCCCGGCCCCGATCATCGGTCTCGGCTGGATGCTGCACGGCAAGGACCGCACCGGCCCGAAGGCCGGCCTGGAGTTCGTCCTCGGCGGCCGCGCCCTGGCCGTGTTCACGCTCATGCCCCGCAAGGAGTGGGGCGAGCGGAAGCAGGACTGGGCCCGGAGGTCCGCGGGCAGGGGGCCGCGGTGAGCTCGAAGGTCACGCTGAACGCCTACGTTCGGTGGCCGCGCGGGCTGCGGCTGGGGCCGTGGCTGCTGTTGTGGGCCGTCCGTCTCCCGCACGGCCCGGCCCTCGGTGTCGGGCGGATCGCCCTCACTGACACCCCGCGCGACCCAGCCCCCGGACAGACGCGGGCGCGGGACGGGCAAGGACGGGTGCTGATCGTGGGTGGTGTGGCGTTCGCGGCGCTCCGGTGCAGGTCAGTGCCGGTGCGCCGCCCTCACCCCTGACACGGGGGTCTCGGAGCTGTATTATTCTCTGCTGTGCGCAGGCGTGGGGTTACCCCAGTCGGCGTCAGGCGCAAAACGCGCCACAGCGTGAGACGGAGAACGGCAGCCATGCCCAGAGTCGCCGGAATGACCTACTCGAAGAAGCGTGTGGAGACGTCCGACTTCGCGGCGATCCGCGAGCGGGAACAGCGTGACGTCAAGGAGGAGCTCGGCGCTATCGCCCGGCCGGATGACCGGATCGAGCGTGCCGCCGAGATCATCCGTCAGGCAGACGCGGAGATCGCCCTGCACCTTCCGGACCGTGACAAGGCTGCAGCCTCGCTGTGGTTCTACGAGCAGGTGCTGGGCCTCCCGAAGGTGCTGGGTATCGCTCCGAACGCGTACCGCGAGGTCCTGAGCAAGGCCCTGTACGACGACCCGAAGAAGCCGCTGCCCGTCGGCGACAGTCCCGAGAAGCTGGTCAAGCTCGCCGAGGAGGCCGGTATCGAGCGGGTCGACGACGCGGCCGAGGAGCTGCCGCGGCTGGCCCGTATCGTCGCCGCGGCGCGCGCCCGCCGGGCGACGGCGGTGGTGTTCATGCGGGAAGCGGCGTTGGTCCTCTCGGAGGAGCCGTACGGCTGGAGCGGCGAGAAGATCGCCGAGCACGCCGGCGTCACTACGAAGCTGATCTGGCAGCAGCAGCGGACGGCACGTCTGGCGCGTAACCGCTGACTGAACTCTCCCTGCTGGCAGGCCGGTTCCGAGCACTTCGGGACCGGCCTTTCCCTTTGCCCGCAGGTCAGACCGGGGCCTGAATATCAGGCGCCGGTCACCGGGGCCTGAGTTTCCGGCTTCCGGTGAAACGGCCGCCGGAGGCCCGGTCGCCGGTAGATCAGGCGCCTTTAGTAAGAAGATCAAGCACCACAATGAAGTAAGAGTTCCGATGCCTTCGCTTCGCTCAGGCATCGGCGCGGACCTCCCCGAAGCCGATCGAGCCGAACACCAGCCAGCAGCAGCGGCGAGGGGGAGAGGTGTCACAAAAACCGGCCGTTGACGTTCCACCAGACATGACCTCATCCATGCCCGTACGCACGATGCTCCCGCCGAACCTGACCCGGCACTTCTACGAGACCCGCCGGGCGCTCCTCCAGAGCGTCGGCCAGGAAGCCACGCCGTGGTTCCTGCTCCCCCCGCAGGAGCGCTCCGTCGTCGAGTCGGAGATGGAAATCTTCCGGCAGGCGATCCGTCGGGCCGAGGAGGAACAGGACCTGCTCGCCAGTCTCGACACCACCAGGGCCGCGGCCGCCGCCGGCGAACGCGTCACCGAGTACGCCGAGGCGAAGCAGGGCCCCACCGAGCAGCCGGCCGTCCCCGAAGCCGCCGAGCCCACCGAGACGCCCGCGGCCGCCGAGCGCCTCGTCCAGGACTGCGGCTGCCCCGACTGCGCGCTCTTCTCTCTGATCAGCCAGCTCGTCGAGAAGTTCCAGGAACTCGAAGCGAGCAGCAAGGACCGCAGCAGCAACGGCACCGCCGGAACTGTCTTCCAGCCCATCCTCCCCGCCGGGCAGGAACGCGCAGGGAGAGGGCAGACGGCTGCGGCCCCGGCCCCGCTCAGCAGTGAGAGCCTGGCCCGGCTGCAGGCGAGCGTCAGGACGTCCCTCGACGAGTGGGTTGCCCTGGGCAAGCCCGTCGACGTCCTCGAGGAACCCGTCTTCGTGACGGTCGATCTCACGCCGCCGCGGCTCACCGAGGCCGACCTGGACCGTGCCCTGAACAGCCCGGCCGCGCGCCGGTTCGACGCGCTGCGCCGGGAATTCCGGACCAGCCGGAAGCGGGCCACTGGCCAGGCGTAACAAATTCCGCTCGCTGACGTACTACAGAGTGCGGCTGGTCCACCGACCCCGATACCCCCCCCGTCGGGGAAGGCATGCCAGCACCGCACCCCCGAGACCGGGGGCGTCCCTGCTCCACCTCTCCGGAGCGGGGCCGCCCCCGGCACAGACTTCCGGCACGAGGTCTCCGTGAAAGGGCGGAGGTGAGAAGGATCCTTTCGGGTGAGTGCCGGATCACGCGGTCTGGCCGGAGGCCTGGGCATGGGCCCCGGCCAGGCCGCGACACTAACCCCCCGCGGACAGCACCTTCCGGGCCATGTCCCGCACGCAGCCCCCGTCTCCGCGTCTTCGCGTAGCCCCCTCCCGTCAGGAGCTGCAGAACGCCCGCAAGCCCGGAGTCGTCTCCCGTGACGCGTCCAACGTCGCCGACATCCTGCTCCGCGCCCCCGTCCCCGCCCGCCGCCACGCCTTCAAGCACGACATCAGCGCCCGCGAGCGCCCGTACGTCATGCGGGAAGTCGAACGGGCCACCGGCTCCCTGTACGGCCTGTGGCGGGACACCCCCTCAGGCTTCGTGGAGGACGTCCTCGGCGAGTCCATCTGGAGCCTGCAGCGGGACGTCCTCGACGCGATCGTCACCCACAAGCGCGTAGCGGTCCCCGCCGGCTTCGGCGTGGGCAAGACCCACCTCGCCGCGCGCGCCGCCGTCTGGTTCGTCAACGTCTACCCGGTCGGTACCGCGCTGTGCATCACCACCGCCACCCGGTTCCGGCAGGTCCAGCGGCAGCTGTGGCCCCACATCCGCAAAGTGGTGCCCCGCGCGGGCCTGCCCGGGTACTGCGACACCGTCCAGTACAAGATGCCCACCCCGCAGGGCCACGACTTCGTCGCCGCGTACGGCTTCTCGGCCCCCGCGAACGACGAAGCCGCGATGCAGGGCATCCACATGGCTCACATCCTGCTGATTGTCGACGAGGCCGGCGGTATCGCGCCCATGATCGGCCACGGCACGAACAACCTGCTGACCGGCGGCCACGCGGCGATGCTGGCGATCGGCAACCCAGCGATGGACGACCCGGCGTCCTGGTTCGAGGAACTGTGCCTCGAAGGCGAGGATCCCGAGGAACCCACGACCGTCACCCTGCCGATCTCCTCCCTGGACTCCCCGGCAATCACGGGGGAGCGGGTCCCGTACTGCACCGACTGCCCCGACTCCACCCACGACCGGCACACCCTCGCCCGGCACATGCCGGATCAGGACTGGGTGGACCGCACCATCAGGTCGTACGGCCCCGACCACCCGTACGTCATCGCGAAGGTCTACGCCCGATTCCCCAAGGGAGGCGGCGGCCTCGTCATCCCGCCCACCTGGGTCGATGACGCCCTGAGCCAGCCCGACCCGTCCGGGCCCGGCTGGCACCGCCTGTGCGACCTCGGCCTCGAAGGCGAAACCGCGACGCACACCGTGAAGGAAGGCGCCTGGGTGCGCCTGGGCGTCGACGTCGCCGCGGACGGAGGCGACGAGTTCGCCATCGCCCGCTCCGTGGGAGACGCCCTCGAGAACCGGCACGCGTCGGCCGGCTCCGCCAACGACAACCAGGTGAAGGTCGCGGAGAAGGTCCTCGAGGAGATCCACGCCGCGCAGCGCCTGGCCGACGCCCTGAACTCGCCGCACCCCGTCCGCGTCAAGGTCGACAAGAACGGCATCGGCCACGGCGTCACCAGCATGCTCGAACGGTGGGCCGAGACGGGACGACACCGGGCGCAGATCGTCGGCGTGATGGTGTCCGAGAACCCCACACAGGACGACCCGGGCGCGGTCATGCGCCCGTACCGCAAACGCGACGAGATGTGGCTTGCCACCCGAAGCCTCCTGCAGCCCGACCCGTCCACCGGCCGCGGCCGGCTCCGCTTCCTCATCGACAAGAAGTCCGCCGCGCAGCTCTCCACCCCGAAACTCCTGTCGAACGCGGGCGGCTACTCCGTCGTCGAGTCCAAGAAGGTCATGAAGGCCCGCGGCATGAAGTCCCCCGACCGGGCCGAAGCGCTTCTCCTGGCCCTGTACGAGCCGGAGCCGATCAACCCGCCACGCCGCCGGGGCCTGCTGAACTAGGCTGGGGGCACGGCTCGCAACCCGCCCGCCCGTCCCGGGACCTCTCCTCCCGGGCCGGGCCCCGGCGAACGAGCGTCGCGTGCCCGTGGGAGACGGCAAACTGTTGGCCATGAGTTCGACCGCCCGCCACTTCAGCGCCAGCGGCGACCGCCCGATGCCGGCGGCCGCTCTCACCGCTGTGCCCACGACCGCAACGGCGCTGCGCGAGCTCGAGCGGGTCCTGGACACGTTCCGCACGGTCAACCGCACCGCCAAGGACGTCGTCTCGGACGCCCGGCTGCAGCAACTCGAATGGGTCGCCGGCGAACTCGCCCTGGCCCTCCCGCTCGGACTGACCGAGACCGCCGGAGACTCCCTCGCCGACCTCCTCGCCCCCGACGCCGTCCACGCCTACCTGCTCCTGGGGCGCGGCGGGTTCCTGCGGTCCATGCCCACGGTCTCCACCGACCCCACCAGCGTGGATGCCTCCGAGCGCATCCGGATCTACTGTCTGGAGGCGTTCGCCCGGCAGGCGCGGATCCCCTTCGAGACCCCCGACATGCCGCCGATGACGCTGCGCCCCACCGTGCCCCCCCGGCTGGCTGACCTCATCACCCAGCACTTGGAGGACGAGGCCGCCAAGTGGCCCGAAGCGGACCGCCCGGACGCCCTGGTCCGTGGACTGGCCATGTGGGCGGTCATGCGGGACGTCCTGCCCCGCCTCGGCGAGCTCGAGAGCATGCTCCTCGACGACCTCACCCTCACCCAGGACGCCAGAACCCTCGCCCTGGTCCGCCAGCCGCAGGGCGGCCTTCGCGGACGGATGCCCGAGCCCGAAACCTGGGAGCTGAGCGAAGACACCGCACGCCGGCTGAGCGACTGGCTCGACCGCCGGGACAAACTGATCACCCGCCTGCAGGGCGGTGTCCCCCGGCACCTGTGGCTGTCGACCCCGCCGAACCCCGACTTCGGCGTCCCGATCCACCGCCGCGGCATCAGCAAGTGGTACAAGAAGCTGGCCGACGCCGTGCAGATCAAGCAGGACGCCGCCGGCGTCCCGGAGGAGGACCTGGTCCCCACCCGCTGGGAGACGATGCGCCGCACCCTCCTCGCGCAGCGCCAGGCCCTCGAGGGCACCGCGTAGTCTGGTCAGGCGATGGAGCACCGGCCGCCTTGATCAGCGGCCGGTCCATGGTGGCCCGCGCGAACCCCGTGCTCCCGGGTTGGGTCGAACCCTGGGCCACCGCCAAGATCGCCCCGAGAAGGCCCCTGGCGGCCCCTGTAGCGCTGGTACGGTCCCCGCATGGAACTCGCCCTCTGCCTGCTCGCGCCAGCGCCTCTCACGCCCGACCAGTACCTTCAGGTGCAGCGCGCCGCGGCGGCCGCCGGCAAGAGCGTCGAGGACTTCGCCCGGGACGCCATCCTCGACGCCGCCGAAGACCCGTTCCTGGCCGCCCTCGACCGGGCCGCCGACACCGTCGCCGCCCAGGCGCAGGCTGACCGGCTCCAGCACGACTACGCGAACTGACCAGTGCTCCGGGTCTACACTGCCGCGCCATGAAGCACCGCAAGGCAGGCGGCGCCAAGGGCCAGACCTACATGGCCGCGCCCCGTCTCAGCGCCTACAGCACGCCGCCCGCCTCCGAGGTCACCGTGACCAGGCCCGACGGCACCGTCGAGACCGTGCCGGCCCAGAAGCCGAAGAAGGCCAGCAGCAAGACGACGCGGCGCTCGAGGAACAGGGGACCCCTCGTGTGCGCGTTCTGCGGCTACGCCATCGAGGGGGACGCGCACACCAGCAACGAACACCGGACCCGCGGCAAGCCCATCCATCCCAAGGGGAAGTGCCGGCAGGAGCCGCCGAAAAGACCTACGAAGCCCGACCCCGCTTCGACGCTGCCCCGCGGCCGTGGGGGGAGCGGTAACCCGTACAAGAGCCCGAACACGCGCGCCGTGGGCAAGGAGCAGTGGTCGAAGATCACCTGCCCGCGCTGCAGGGCGGCCCCGGGCGTCCTGTGCATCGTTCGGGGGAAGAGGTCGGAACAGCCGCACCAGGAACGCGTCCAGATCGTGCGGCGGGCCCTGGCCGCCCAGCAACGCCAGCAAGGACGCTGAGAGGCCCGGTACCGACGGGGGTGCGGTACCGGGCCCCTCAGGCACCGTAGCGCGGTGCGCGCCGGGAGCGACGTCGTTCCTGGGGCGGTTATCCCTGCGGCTGTTCCGGCACGCAGGTCGGGCACGGCATGGGAGTCACTACCCCCAGGCCCTTCACGGCGTCCTCCCGCCACGAACGCCGCGAGCCGGCAGCGGTCCGCGCGGCCGCCAACTCGGCCACGAGCTGGAACCACTCCACCGCGGACAGCGTCGCCTCGCCCTCGCCGCACATCACGCACACCGGCGCGCCGGAAGAACCCGCATGCCGGGCGATGCTTCCCCACCAGCCCTGAGCGACCGCCCGCGCGCATCCCGAGCAGCCCACCAGGACCTCGTGTGGCTGCTCGCCGACCAGCCGTCCCGCATCAGCCACGGTCTGCCCCGTCATGACGTCGACCACGGGGCCGCGCCTGCTCATTTGCTTGAGCGCGGTCTGAAGCTGGGGCGGCATCTCGTCCGGGGTCAGCGGCGGAAGTCCGGCGTCGGACGGGGGCGGCACGATCGGCTGGTCGCTCATATCGGGACCCTAGCGGTGCGCCGAGGGAGCGGAAGCCGAAACGCGCCGAGTGCTTACGGTGCCTGTCCGGTGTCGGCGCGAGCAACGGACGCCATGTAGCCGAGGCCGGCAGGGCTCCAGCCGCCCGGGCTGGCGGAGTCCGGGCCGGATCGGAGAGTGAAGCCCGCGTCGGCGAGACGGCGGCCGGCGGCCTCCTCGTCGAAGGTCTCCCAGTCCGGAAGCTCCACAGTGGTGAGGACGGTGAGGTCCTGGTCGAGGACGTTGAGCTGATAGCCGTGCTCGACCCGGCCGTCCTCGTGCGGGTAGCTGTTCGGTGTGCACGCGGCGAACAGCTCGGCCGCGGCTCCCTCCTGCACCCAGCGGTACACCGTGACGCCCTCTTCCGTGTCCTGCCGCACGTACGCCCCGCACCCGCGCGGGGTCCGCATATCGACGCGGTCCGCGAAGTCGTCGGGCGCCCGCCCACCGTCGAACGGCCCGCCCACGTACTGAAGTTGCCGAAGCTGTGTCATGCCAGGAATCTAGCGGTATGCGCGGGTATGCGGCTAGAGTGGCGAGCAGTGTGGACACGCCGCACAGACCGCCGACCCGCTACCCACGCAGCGACGGCACCACGGTCGAAGGCTCGCCGGACACGGCTACCGGCACCCCGGGCTTCCCCCGGGCGAGGGCCCGTGACGAAACGCCTTGCCCTGACACCTGCGGCGGGCGGCGTGGGGCCCGTCTCGGAGACGACATGTCACGGCACGTCAGCAACGACCTCAAGCGCCGCGCCCGCGAACTGGCCGCCCGCGAAGGCATCCCGTACAGCGCCGCCCTCGCCCGGCTCCGCTCCACCCGCACCCCAGCCGACCAGCCGGCGGACACCCCCGCGAACCAGCCGAGCACGTTCCTGCTCCCCGAGTACCTGTACATCGACTTCCCGCCGATCGACCTGGGCGGCGCCCGCCCCTGCGACGGGTGCGAGGGCTCCGGCCTGGACGGCCGCACCTTCGCGCAGGAGACCGACGGCGGCCGGCCCCCGATCCTGGCCGAAGTCGTCTGCTCCGAGTGCGAGGGCTGCGGCCGCGCGGAGCACCTGGACGACGGCTGCGGGCACCCGCACGCCAACCCCGACATGGACGAAGACCCGTACGACGAGGACGAAGACCCGTACGACGAGGACGAAGAGCTGCCCTGCTACCCGTGCGCCGGGCGGGGGTTCAACTACGTGCAGGCCGTGGTCTCCGACGAGGAGGGCGAACCCGTCGAGGTCATCTACCTGCGGGTGCCGTGCGGCTGCACCGCCGACCGGATGCGGATCATCCACGGCGACCTGATCGAGGTGAGCGGCTGATGGCCCGCCAGCCCCGCCGCCCGCGCGAGGACCGCGAGAGCCTGCCCGGCATCGCCGAGGTACGCCTCCGCGCCGACGAGCAGACCGCCCAGGTCGTCCTGGACGTCCTCCGCGCCCACTTCACCGTCACAGCCCCGCGCGAATACTCCGGCGAGCGCTGGTACTTCCAACTCGACACCCGCAACACCGACCCCGCCCCGAATGGAGACGAGTGACCATGCCCCGCCCGCTGTACGGCCCGCACTGCCCGCACGACGAATGCGCCTGGACGGGCTGCGACCACGAAGAGGGCCGCGGCGACGGCATCGTGCACCCCTGCCGGTACGAGAACGACGGTTGCCCGTACTGCGGCCCCGCCGACAACGCCCATCCCATCGAGTCGGGCCCCGTCCGGTACACCTGGAAGTGCCCCCAGTGCGCCGCCCTCACGCTGACCGCGGGCAGCCCCGACGCGCTCGAGGCCGTAGTCGCCCGCTACGGCGTCCGGCACGTCGCCGGGCACGAGAACACGGCTGACGCCGCCTGAGACACCGCAGGGGCCCCGATCGGCGTTGTACGGGGCCCCTGCGGCTGTTCCTGCGGTGCTACGACAGCGGATGTGCGTCGAGCCACCGCGACAGGTCGTGAGCGGACCCGAACACGTCCCCGCGGTTGCTGGACACGTTACCGAGACCGCCGCCCTGGTCCACGCCCACGGCAACGCCCTTCTCCATACGGTCGATCAGCACGTACGCCTCGGTCCAGAAGTCCGGCCCCACCGACTTCTCCGCGTTCATCGCCTTCCGCAGGGTCCGCGTCGGCTCCATGAGCGCCTGCATCTGCCCGAAGCACGTCCCCGCCTGCATCGACTCGCACCCCCCGCCCGTGGTCAGCGCGGCCACCGCGTCCTGGAAGCCGGCGGTCGCCTCCGCCAGACCGACGGTGTCCGCCTTCGCGGCCGCCGTCACCGCCGGCTTCGCCTCGTCCTCGTCACCGGAGCTGCCGCAGCCGCTCACGGCCCCCACGGTCACGGCCAGGACCAGCGCGCCGACCGTCTTCCCCCACGTGTGTCTCCCCATGACGCGTGATCATCGCACGGCCCACCGACAAGACACGGCAAGGGCCCCAGCCGTCTGGCCAGGGCCCTTGCCGTCATGCAGGGGTCACACGCGGGTGGAGGAACGGCCTCCCCACCGGTTGTGGTTCGTGATGTGCACCGTCTTCCCGCCCCCGGACGGGGTCATCTTCCAGGCGAGCAGCAGCAGCGCGATCGCCACGGCCGCGCTGCCCACGCCCGCCGCGGCGCTGACGAGCTGGCTGGCCCCGGCGAGGAACTCCCCGGCACCCCAGCCCGCGACGCCGGCGCCGACCCCGCCGCCGAGCAGCCGCGCGGCGAGCGGGTCGATGAGCGGCTGCGGGGTGAGGTCCCGGGCCGGGGTCGGTACGACCGGCTGCAGCGCGGAGCGGCGCACCGCGATGGACCGGTTCGGGTCGTAGGGGTCCTGGACGTGCACGATCGGGTCGTGTTCGTCGCCCAGCTCGACGATGCCCGTGGCCGGACGCGTGACCTGTGCGGCCGCGGGGTGAAGGCGGGTGGGGCGGATGCCCGTCGGGGTCACAGGCTCGTACGGCATGCGGTGCTCTCCTCGTCCGTGGACGCTTCGGGGACAGGGGTGTGCTGGCCGGCGGTGAGGACGTAGACGACGGCCCGGTTGCGTTTGTCGGCCTCCTCGACCCAGCCCTGGGCGACCCACTGGGACAGCCACGGGCCGATGGAGGTGTGGTGATTGCAGATGCCGCGGGCGACGGCCTCCGGCTTCGTCAGACCCTCGGGCCCGGCCTTCTCCAGGGCCTCCCACAGCGGCAGCCTGTTGTCGGGGATACGGGAGCCGTCCGGGAACAGCGGCACGGCGCGCAGCACCGGCCGACCGCCACGGGGGCCGCCGCCTCCGCCGGACGGGGACGGCGGGGTCGGGTCCGGATCGGGCTCCGGGCGTTCCTCTCCGGCCGCGGCCGCTCCGGGGGCCGCGTGCGCGAGCGACGTCTCCAGGATCTGGTGCTCGGTGATCCAGTAGCAGCGGCCCTCGTTCGGCTCGAAGTACCGCTCGGACGACACCATGCACTTGCCCGGCAGGTCCAGCTCGTCCAGGCGCCAGCCCTGCCCGTACGCACCGGTACCCATGATCATGTTGATGGGGGTCGGCTCGTTCACCGGCAGACCGATCCGCACGCCGAACTGCTGCCGGGTGTCGGTGCCCTTCCCGCCGAACGCCTGCTCGCTCGGTGACTGCGTCGCGGCGATGATGCGGATCCCCATCGCGCGGGACACCTGCATGAGCGTCATCAGCTCGGACGCGACGTCGGGCGCCTGGCGCAGCAGCTCGGCGAGCTCGTCGATGATCAGGACGATGTACTTGCCGTGCTCGCGGGTCCACTTCTTGACCCGCTCCCCGTTCGGGCCGCGCAGCGTCGCCAGGTGCTTGCCGCGCCGCGTCATCTCGCCCTTGAGCCAGACCAGGAGCTGCCGGGCGGTGTCGGCGTCGTCGGCCAGGGCGACCATGTTCGGTTCCCACGGGCCCAGCTCGAGGGCGCCCGGCTTCATGTCGATGCCCGCGAGGTACACGTCGTCGCAGGCCGCCAGGTTCGCGGCCAGGACGTTGATCGCCCCGGACTTGCCCTTGTTCGTGCCGCCGGCGATCAGGACGTGCCCGTCGACGATGTCGATCAGGATCTCGCTGCCGTCGGGATAGACCCCGATGGGGATGGGCTGCTCGATCGAGGTGACGTGCACGCCCGGCCACGGGATGCCGGGCCCGGCGAGCGGGTCGTGGCTCTGCATCCGCACGATGAGCTGGTTGGCCTGCGGGCCCTCGGATAGGCGCAGCCGGCCGGGCAGGTCCAGGTTCGCCTGGAGCTGCTGCCGCTTGCCGATGACGGCCTGCGCGGACGTGTTCTTGCCCGGCGGCAGCGTCACCATGGCGTACCAGCCGGTGTCGGTGAACACGATCCGGGAGACGTCGACCGCGGGCACGCCCAGGGCGACCAGGGCGCGGCGCAGCGCGGTCTCCTCCTCGGTGTCGCCGGTGACGCCGGGCTGGGAGACGTTGACGCCCATCCCGTCGGGCAGGGGCGCGGTCTTCGCGGCCTTGATCTGCAGGGCGATCCGGTCGTGTCGGGTCTTGATGAGCCACGGCACGTAGACGCCGTACGAGGCGATCGTGACGACGCCGCCCGCGATGAGGGATGGGACGGACGGGCCGGTCACTGCGCCGACCGCGGTGTTCACCAGCGCGCCCGTGGAGGCGACGCCGAGGGAGGCGGCGGGGGCGTTCTTGAATTTCAGCCCGCCGTAGGTGAGCGCGCCCGTGGCGGCGAGACCGAGACCGTACGCGGCCCAGCCTTCCACGCCGACGCCGAAGGCGTGGTGCAGCCATCCCAGGCACGTCATGCCGGCGGAGGCTGCGGCGGGGATCAGTTCGTACCGGAGGCGGCCGCACAGGCGGCACACGGTGCTGAGGGCCTGCCGGACGCGGCTGCCGGGCGGTGGGGTGAGGTGATCGGGCTCCGTGGGGCGAAACACGTCACCTCACCTCGCCCGGGTGAGGACGGACGGGCGGCAGGGGACTGGAGTGCGCGAGGGCATCGCGTGTTCCTTCGTTCGGGACTCCGGCGGTGCTCTCCGCCGGGACTGGCCGTGGGGCCAGGGTGTTCAGTTGGCGCGGGGTGCGGCTGCTGCTACTTCTTCGGGGTGTTCATGTCGGTGGCCGGCAGTTCGCGTTCCTCGGTCTTGTCCCACCATGCGTAGGACCACTCGTGCCGCCAGGTCATCCGATTCGCCCAGGGGAAGACCTGGCCGGCGACGCTCTGCACCGCGGCGACCAGGGCCTCGACGGCGCTGAATCGGCGCTGGTTGCGGATGTTGACGCCCAGTCCGCGCGGGACGTGGAACTCGAAGGTCAGTCTCAGGACGCGCGGCGCGTCGTTTTCGGCGGCCATCAGTACCCCCCTGTAGATCGGCAACAGCCCTCATTATTGTGCCGATCTTTCAGGGAGATGGGAAGTTCTCGCCGAGATTCATTAGTCTCGGCGAGAGTGCAGAAGGGGGCGTGCCAGCTCCAGCTCGAGGCACCCGCGCGCCAAGTGCTCCTTGCAGTTCGCACACCGCAAGGTCCCTGGACAGCGGGGATGCTCTTCCAGGACCGTCGGCCCGCACGTCGGGCACATCAGCCTGACCCGCTGCCCTGGCCGTGGTACGGCCAGGGCGGGAGGCTTCGGCGGCGGGAACGACACCTCGACCGCAACCAGGTCCGGGTGCCGCTCGGACGGGCCGATCGCGTCGACCTGGCAGTGCAGCGTCACCGTCCGCCAACCCTCCAGCGGCAGCGGGGGCGGCAACTCGCCCCCAAGCAGCTCGGACAGCTCCTCGGGGGCGAGTTCCTGATTCCCAGGGCCGGTCACTGGGTGTCCCCCCAGTAGCCGGGCAGCTCGACGACATCGATCCCGTCCCGCTCCGAGAGACGGTTCACGCTGGGATCGGCGCTCCACACGGTGAGGCTGCCGAACTGGCGGTGAGCGGCACGCAGCCGTTCCCGCTTCACCACGGCGCCCGGCCGGAAGTCACCGCGGCACCGCATCAGCAGCATCGACGCCGGCACGCCGTTCCGGATGAGCCAGGTGGCGACGAGCTGCTCCAGGCGCCGGTCCCCGCCCGTCATGACGAGGACGGTCTTCCCGTTCTTGCGGGCGTGCTGGGCGGCGGCCACGACATCGCGGTTGGCCTTGCAGCCGAGGCTGGCACGGTGGAACCGGGAGGCGTCTTTGGCCAGGTGGTGGATGCCCGAGACGTCGATGAGACCGCCCTCGAGGTCGAAGACGACCGCAGCGGTCTTCGTCGGGGCGGCGATGGTGACGGTCACTCGATCTCCCCGTGGTAGATACGGATCATGCGGACGGCCTTCTTGTTGCAGTCGTCGCAGGCCGGGGCCCGGCCGGTGCCGCATATCGCTGCGGCAAGGGCATCAGCGGCCGCCGTGGAGGTGATGCGGAGCAGCGTGGGGCCCTTCTTGCGGCAGGAGTCGCAGGCGCGGGTCTTGCCCGGCCGGGAGTTCTCGCCGCACGCGACGAGGGCCAGGCGCTGCTCCAGCGCGGCGAGGCTGGGGGCTTCAGCGACAGCAGTCATTGGATACGGAACGCTTCCTCGTGTGCGGTGGTGCGGACGAACTCCTCGTCGGGGCCGCTCTCGCAGTTGGTGGGTGCGTGGCCGTAGATGGAGAAGACGAATTCGTTCCCCGCCTGCCAGAAGTGCTTGCCCATGACGAGGGTGCCGGCGCCGAGTCGGTCGGCGAGTTGCTGCGCGAGCTCGGCCACCGTCCCCAGTTCCGTTGCGGGCACCGGGGCGGGCACACGGATGATGACGTTGATGGGGCGGTCGGTGTCCTGTTCGCTCATCGGGTGCCCTCCGGGCGGTTGCAGCCCTTCGGGGCGCGGGACTTGTGGTGGTGGATGGTCTGCAGCTCGCTGCCGACCTGCTCGTACGCGGTCATCTCCTGACAGGCGGTGCACCGGTAGGCCACGAATCGGCGGAAGGGGACAGTCGTGGACGTCGGGTGTCCCTGGCGGCCGCCGGCCATCTCGCCGGGGCCGGGGTCACCGCACCACTCGCACGACGGGTCGTAGTGGGAGAGGACCGGCGCGGGCTTCCACGCCGACCACGCGATCGGGTGGCCCGCGTGCAGGGCGGGCAGGGGCGCCTCGGCGTAGGTCACCGGGTCCGGGACGGCCCGCAGGTGGCGGCCGCGGCGGTCCGGCTCGGCGGCCGGGACCGGCAGGGCCTCGGCAACGCCGGCGGGCACGAGACGCGGCTGCTCGGGCTCCGGCTCCCCCCGCAGTGCCCGCAGGCAGGCCGGGCAGAGGCTCGACGTGGTGACCGGCCCGTCCCACGGCCGTACGCCCGGCGCCTGCTCCGGATCCGGCGCGCACTCCAGAGCCACGGTGAACATCGGCACCGTCGGGGCCGTGACGCCCTCGGCGCCGATGTGCAGCACCGGGCGGCCCGCGGCGCGCACGATCAGGCGGCCGGCCCACTCCGGGACGGCCAGCGGTTCGGCGGCGAGCGCGCTCATCACGCGCCTCCCCTGCGAAGCCACGCCGGCAGCTCGACGACGAACGTGTGGAAGCCGCACGCAGAAGCCGCAAGGAGGACACCGGACCTCTCCACGGACCACTGCCGGTAGAGAGGGCCCTTCCCGCAGGCCGGGCACGGCGGCGAGTACCGCACCGTCACCGTCCAGCCCGGTTCCGGGAAGACGGGGAAGCCGGCGTCGAGGACCAGCCGCTCCGCCGCCTCCGGCTGCAGCCGGATGTAGACCCCCCACTCGTAGAAGTCGTGGTCAGGTTCCTTCTCCCGCATGGCATGCGTGATCACGCCTCACCACGCTTCTCGGCCTGGTGCAGGGCGCCGGAGACGTTGGCCCACATGTTCGCGAGGTTGATCATCTCGTCACGCGCCCTGGCCATGTCAGCGGCCGTCTGCTCCAGATCGGCGATCAGGGCCGTCGGGACGCCACGCTCCCTCGTCACGTTCAGGTTCTTAAGACGCCACAGCTCCAGGGCCTGCTGGAAGTATTGCGCGCGCTCGGCGCAGTGCTTGGCCCACTGCGTGGCGACGCCCGTCGTGATGTTCTCGGTGGTCATCGGGCACTCCGGGCGAGAAGCGGCACCAGGCCGGTCTTGTGGTTCTGCAGGTACAGGGAACGGCGGGCGGCGTGCACGCCGCGCCGGGCGAGGCAGAGCACGCCGGCCGGGACGTGGCACGCCGGGCACGGCACGGAGTAGCCGCCCTGCTGGAACCGGGCCGCGGTCGCGTGCGCAGCGTCGTGCGCGGCATCCGCGGCCGGGGACGGGAGGACAGCGGAGAGGAGCGACATCACGCGCGGCCGCCCTGGTCGGACTCGTTGGGGAGGGCGATGTGCGGGCGGGCGTCCTCCCGAACGGTCTCGTCGTCGAGCCGGTAGTGCCACACGCCCTCGCGCGCCGCGGGGTCCCGCTTGTACCGGGCCTCTCCGCGGCCGGGGTCCGCGGTGTCGCCCCAGGCGATCGGAAGGTCGAGGGTGGGCGCCGGGCCCATGTCGGGCATGGCGAGCGTCCCGGGGACAATCAGGATGACGCCGCTGTACGGGCCATCCACGAACCTGGCGTACTCGGAGGACTTCGGGTCCTCAAGTTCGTCGCCCAGGCGCTTCCCCAGCTCATCAGCCCAGTCCAGGACCTCGCGGGCGGTCGGCGTCGGGTCGAATCCGAGGACGGCCCGGAGCGCCGCCACGGCGGTGAGCAGCTCGCCGTAGGCCGCGATGGGGAAGTCGTCGTTCCAGCGGTCCCGCAGGAGGGAACACGCCGCCTTGTCAGCGACTTCGGCGAGCTCGATGTCGACGGTGTCGCGATCGAGGTGGGTGCCGGCGTGCTTGTAGACGCCGCAGGTCAGGTCGAGCAGGTGGTCGCGGCTCACGACCGGCGGGATGGGCGTGCCGTCCTGGGCGTACACCTGAAGGGACACGTTTTGCGTGGTACTCACGGAGGGGCATCTCCAGAAGAAGGGTGGGCGAGGGGCTACTTCGGGGCAGGGACGGGGGAGTCCTGGCGGACCACCAGACGCGCCAGCGGACGGTCCTCACGGATCGCGTTCCACGTGAAGACCAGGTAGGCCAGGTGGCGACCCCACGGGATGGACCCCTCCTTCGCGCGCTCGGACGTCACCCGCGCGCGGAGTGCCAGGATCGGGTGCTGGGCGGGCAGTTCAGCGCCGTCCCCCACCCGCTGGAAGAACCACGCGCACTCGTCGGGGTCGATCTTGTTGAACAGGAAATGCGCCGTTCCCAGTGCGGACTGGGGGATGTGGGGGAACGCCTGCCGGGTCCGCTGGGCGATCTCCGCAGAGCGACGGACCTCCGGGTGCTTCGCCAGGAGCGCCTTGCTCTCGGCCACGGTGGGCTTGCGCCGGCGGGCGAACTTCCGCTCTCCCTGCTGCCACTCCCACACGCGGCGCAGAACCGCGGAGAGGGTGGAGGCGTTGGTCTCATCCGCCAGGGCCAGGGCGTCCGCGGTGGTGCGCCCCATCCCGGAGTCCATCGTGTCCTGGGCTTCCGCCGGCAGCTTCGTGACGACGAACGTCACGACCGCCGTGTCGGCCTTCACCACGGCGTGCAGACGGTGCTGCCCGTCCAGGACGGTGCCGTTGACGTCGAGCTTGATGGCCTCGCCGTTGAGCATCCACGCACCGGACTGGATGTCGCGGGCGTAGCCCTCAACGGCGTGAGAACGCAGGTTGCGGTTCCTGGTGTTGCGCTTCAGCAACTGCTTGGCCAGCGCCGGCGTGAGCAGGACGACGTGGGCCTGCGGGTGGTCCCCGGTCAGCGCTTCCAGCTCGGCGATCGTCGCGGGCGCGGGCACGGAGGCGACCGCCTGAGCAGACACAGCGGTGATGGGAGCGGTGGTGACGAGTTCCGGCAGCACGGCAGTCATGGAGGGGCATCTCCTCGATATGGAAGAAAAGAAGGGGGTGAGGACTGAAGCCCTCATCTCCTGTACGTCGGATCGGCCATTCCTGTTACGGTTTCTGCGTTTCCGCTGGTCACAGGCTCGGTCAGTTCGACGATGACGAGGGTCATGCGGGCGTATCCGGTGGTGACCGGCTCGCCCATGACGGGGATCGGGCCCATGAGGAACTCGTGGTTGTCGTCCGGGAGGAGTCCGCCGTCGACGACCAGGCCGTCGACGTAGTGCTTCGCGGTGTCGGCCCAGTTGCCCGGGTCGCGTTTGCGGGACAGCGGCCGCGGGTGCAGCACGTAGAAGATCGCGGCGCGCTCGAGGCGGGGCAGGCGCTTGGCCACGGCCATGCCGGCGGCGTCTGCGCGGAGCTGCTTGCGGATGCGGTGCTTGGCCATGTGGTGAAGGCGCTGGTTGCTGGTCAGCATCTTCTCGGCGTACGGCATGAGCAGCGTCCAGTGCCGCCCCGGGCTCGACAGCATCGCGAGCAGCGGCTCGACCTCGGGCGGGGCCGGGACGGACGGCGGGCCCGGGTGCGCGGGCGGCTTTTTCCGGGCCGTCTTCTGCGGCGCCGCCGCGGCGGCCGGCTGGGGAGCCTGACCACCGCGGCGACGGCGCTCCTGCAGCTCGATGAACTGCTTCGCGGTCATTCTGGCGACCACAGGTCACCCCTCCAGGGCAGCGGTACCGGCTTCGGTCAGCCGCCAACGGTCGCCGAAGTGCCCCGTTTCCGTCCTGCTGTACTCGTCGTCCTTGCGCACCCACCCCTTGTCCTTGAGCTTCTTCACGCCGGCGTCGACCTTCCGGCCGAGGTTCCCCCAGGCCGCGTTGCTGCGCGTGCTGGTGTCCCGGATCGTCGGGCCGCCCCAAGCGGGCCGGATAGTGAACACCACCCCGCTGTTGACCAGCTCCAGCAGCCGGCGTTCCGCCGCGGTGGGCGGCGCGGGCGCGTCGAGCGTGCGGACCTTCTCCATCCAGTCAAGGCAACGGTGGCAGGTCGCCGGCGCGTTCACCGGGTCGCTCAGGTGCAGCGGGTTCGCGCGGCCGGGCGTCTCGCACAGGGCGCGGCCGGCCGGGTGCTTCCGGGCCCGGCCGGAGACCAGATCGTCCTTGGGGACGGCGTGGCGCAGCGATCCGCGCACGCCCGTGTGCCGGGTGTTCTCCCGCACGGTCATCTCGACGCCGGCCGCCGCGAGGGCCGCGTCCCACCGGCGCTGTTCCCGCGCCCGGCGTTCCTCGGCCTGCCGGGCGCGCAGCTCCTCCGCCTCCTGGCGGAGCCTGCGCTCCTCGACGATGCGCGGCGGCAGCGGCGGGTCCAGGTTCAGCTCGTCGGCGCCGACCAGCGTCCACCCGTCCACGGTGGACATGCGGTCGACGCCGGGGAAGGCGCGGCCGAGGACCGCGGTGCACCAGTCGTAGCCGCGGCGGCCGGCGACCTCGTTCATCCGCCGGAGGTCGTCGGGGCCCAGCGGTCCACGGCTGCGGTTGTCGGCATCCCTGCGGACCTCCTGATAGAGGTCGTAGGCAGGCTCGGGCTCGGGCTCGGGCAGGACGACGGTGACGACACGGCGTCGCATCGGGGTTCTCCTTGCTTCGTTGGGACACGGCGGTAGCTCTCCGCCGGAGGTACTGCATGGGGCACTCTGCGGTCGCGGCGCGGAGCGGCCGCGAACAGGGCTGAGCGCAAAATCGTTCTGAGCGAAGAATCGAACATCCCCGAACGGGGCGGATTGTTACGACTTGACCGGAGATACGGCAGCGACCGAAGCGACCCATGCCCGGCCGAGCCACCGCCCCGTCCGGCCGAACGCGCCCGGGAAGACCTGGGCGAGGGTGAGGCCCGCGGCGATCGTGAGAGTGAGCGAGAGGTTCGCCAGAGCCCATCCGGCGACGGCGAACACCGCGGCGGCGACGGAGCCGAGAACGGCGACGGCCGGCGGGATGGCGGCGGGGTGCGCGAGGGCTAGGAGCGCGAGGGCGTACGCGAACAGCTTCAGCTTCCGCATGGCGGGTGTCCTTCGTTCGGGATCCGGGCGGTGCTCTCCGCCCTCGGAGAAGATTCTAGATTGTTACTCATCGGTAGCCGACAATAACTCCGATTGTTGTCGGTAATCTTGGCGGGACGTCAGAACTGCGACCCAGAGGGTGGGACATGACCGACGACCGCCGCATCGACATCAGCGGCCTGAACAAGGCCAAGGTGCTGGCCGCGCTCTGGAACAACGCGGCCCCGCCGCCGGCGCACGTGACGCCCAACCCGCGGAACTTCGCGATGACGGCCGCCGAGGCCGCGGAGATCCTCCTGCGCGAGGGCGCCGGCTTCGACTACCTCGAGGACCGGCTGCTGAAGGTGAACCTCAGCGACGACACGTTCGACCCGCGGGGCTACGACCGCGACAACGGCGACGGCCTGGCCGCCCAGGTCATCACCCGCCTGCGCCGCACCGGCTCCATCCATGCCCTCCCGACGGGAGCGGGCGCATGACGACAACCGCCGCCGGCCGCCACTTCCCGGAGGGCGCGCTCGAGCACATCGGCGACGCCCGCGAGTTCACCGCCTTCACCCGGGAGCGTCTGAACGAAGCGCTGCAGGGCCACGTCAGCGACGGCGAACGACGCCTCCTCGATGGGCTCAAGAGCGCGCTCGTCGACTACGAGGGGGTCTACGAGGGCGCGGCCATGTCCCACGTCCCGAGTGACCAGACGGGGGAAGCCGACGGGCGGCGCTGGACCCTGGAAAACCTCGTGTGGGCGCGCTTCAGCGACCACCCCGACTACCGCAAGGAGTGGCGGCCGTGATCTCGCCTCCCTGGAACAGCCCTTTCTTCAACACGAACACGTCGGAGACCACGACATCCCGGCCGCTGTTCCTCCTGCTCTCCGACCTGGCCGAGATGCCGAACGCCAGCGGATACGTTGAGGTCAGCCACTTCCACCACATGCCAGGCGTGGCGCTGGGCGGGGACCCGGCAGAGTTCGGCCGTACCCCGGACGGGCAGCTCTGGGTCACCGGCCGGGCCAGGATCTACACCATGCCCGAGTGCCGCGGCCCCGAGGACGATCGCCAGTGGGCGCAGGTCTGGACCGACGACGCCGGCAACCTCAGCGTCACCCTGCCGGATGACCCCACGCTGGTTGCCCTCTTCGCCATCAACCCGGACACGGGCGACGGAGACCAGCGGCTGCGCGGCGGCTGGTACCGGATCACCGAACAGGACGCCACTGTCCCGCAGGGAGCGTGACGATGGAACCGAACACCCTCTACAGCGTCGACCTGTCCGGACCGGCGCCCGACCTGGGCATGCAGGTCTGGATGGACGACCGCGACGACATGCCGCGCGCCGTGTTCGCCGCCACCCACCGGATCGAGACGTTCGGGACGGACGGCCGTGCCGGTCCGGACCCGTACCTGCACGGCCTGCGGACGGGCGGCTGGGCCGAGTTCAACGACTTCCCCGGCTGGGCCGAGCCTGCCCCCGGCTGGTCCGCCGTCCTCGACGTCGCAACCGACGAGCTGACCATGTCCAACCCCGAGGGCGTCCCCTTCTACCAGGGCACCCTCAACAGCTCGAAGGCATGGCGCCGCAGCGCCCGCAGGAACGGCATGTTCATCGCCCTCGCCGGAGACATCACCGACCCCAGCGGCATCACGGACGCCGTGGTCGCCGGCCGGTTGTACGCGATGGTCTGCCCGATCACTGTGGCCCTGCCCGGGAGGACCACGTGACCGCCGTCGACGAGCGGACCGCGCTCGCGTTCTACGAGTTCATCGACGCGCGCCTCGACGAGGAGCTGCGCACCAAGTACCCGACGGCGGACAGCACGCCGGCCGTGGAGGAGTACCGGGAGAAACTCCGCGCCGCGAAGAAGGAGCACGACGACCTGGTGGACGCGCTGCACCGCGGAGACCAGGCGCAGGCCGAAAACCTGCTCTGGGGACTGAGGAACCAGGCGTCCCCGTGGAAGACGCACCCCGACTATCCCGAGCCGATCTCCGACGGCACGATGCCCTGCCCCGTCCCCGCCCCGGAGACCGGGCACCCGTGCGTGAAGCGGATCCCGCAGGGCTGGGCCGCGGCCGAGGGGCACGGCGGCGGCCACTTCTGGCAGGCCCCCCAGGTTGCGGAGCTGGAGGCCCGCGGCGCGCACTACGACCCGGGCACTCTCCTGTCCGGACAACCCACGCCGTGGCACCTGCCCCAGGACTGCACGCCGGCCTGCTGGAAGTGGAGGGACCGATGACCGCTCCTGAGAAGCGCGCCTCTGACCTCAAGGTCCTCGTGCCGTTCGGATGGGACGTCGACACCTCGCCCGATATCGTCCGCCGCTACGAGGAGGCGCCCGACCTCCCTGGCCCAATCCAGGCTCAGGGCAAGGACGGCATGATGCTCAGCGCCGTGTGTCCGCAGTGTCAGAAGTCCATCGAGCAGATGGACCAGGACAGCATTTTCGCGAGGGACCCAGAGGTCTTCTTCGCCGGTCACCGTCCCTCCCCCTTCGGGGAGTGCCGGAACGTGGCCCACCTGCTCACCCTGGGGGGCTGTGGGCACGCCTTCCGTATCCTGCCCGGCCAGACCATCGTCGTGGTCCGGGAGCCGACGGCATGACCCTCCGCGACGAGGACGAGTTCGTCGACGCCGAGTTCGTCGACGACGACGCCCTGGCGCTCGTCGACGAACCGGCCCCGCCGCCGCTCGTCGACCACAACACCGTGCTGTACCCGGGGCAGGAGCTGCCCACGGCGGCCGGCGGCCCCAAGTACAGCGAGCAGGACCTGTACGTCAGCGAGGAGACGGCCGAGGTCCTCCAGAAGAAGGACAAGACAGACACGGGGCCGATGGTGGCCTTCAAGGAGTGGTGCGCGAAGGAGGGGCGCGTGGCCGTGCCGTGCACGACCGCGACGTTCACCGAGTACGGGCGACACCTGATGCGGCGGGGCCTCAAGGTCAGCACGATCACGAACTACATGTCCCTGATCAAGACGGCGATGCCGCCCGGGAAGCGCCCCGACAACAGCCTGTTCCTCACGCTGCTGGCGGACTACCGGCAGACCAACAAGAAGGCGCTGCGGGTACGGCGCGCGTTCCCGATCACGCTGCCGTACCTCGTGCCGATGATGGAGAAGGCCGAGGAGGACGGCCGGCCGATCGGCTGGCGCGATGCGGCGATGCTCGCCTTCGGGTACCGGTTCCTCGGCCGGTCGATCGAGGACACCAACCTGGACATCGAGGACCTGACGATCCTGGACGACCGGATCATCGTCTGGGTCCCCGAGGACAAGTCCCACAAGGGCGAGGAACAGACCATCCCCCTGCGGGACCGGCCGGACCTCCAGCTCGTCCCGAGGATGCGCCGCTGGCTGGGCTACCTCGCCGAGCAGGGATACACGACCGGGCCGGTGTTCCGGCAGGTCCTCAAGAACGGTTCGATCGCGTCGGCAGAGACCCGCGCGAAGACGGCGAAGAAGCGCGGGGAGTACCTGCGAGGCCACGTCGTGAACCAGAGGGTGAAGCACTGGTTCGCGAAGGCCGGCCTCGTCGGGGACGGCCGACCGATCACCTCTCACGGACTGCGTGCGGGCGGCGCCACCGACCTGGGAGCGGCCAAGGTGTCCCCGCGCGACCTCCGGAAGGCCGGCCGGTGGCGGGAGGACTCCCCCATCCCCGAAGTCGTCTACGTCCGCCCCGTCGAAGACGCCGACTTCGACCCGTTCGCGAAGGTCCCCCTGCACGACCCGGAAAGCAAAGGTGGGTGACCCTCGAACATTGGGTCGGGCGCCCATACACTGTGCCCACCCCGTCACAGGTACTCCGGTGGTGGGTAGGAAGACGATGGCGGCCCCCCTCAACGAGTCTGAGGGGGGCCGCCATGTTTGCGGTGTGCCTGGTCAGGCGCGCGGGTCCATGGTGATCTCGCCGTCGCGCACGCTCGTGACGAAGGAGGTCCAGGAGTTCCGCGGGAAGATCAGCGCGGGGCCCTGCTTGTCCTTCGAGTCGCGCACTCCGATCTTCGTGGGGAGTTCGGCGGCCTCGATGCAGTTGTTGCCGGTGCCGTCGCTGTAGGAGGACTTGTACCAGGCCGACTCAGGGGCGACGTCGGTGGAAGGCTGGTGGATTCGGTGAGTGTTGATGGCTCCGCTACTTTCCGGTGAGTGCTTCCAGGAATTCGATGGTCTGCTCGAGGCCGAGTGCGGCCCCGACCATCGCGTTGAACCGGCGTGTGAACCGGTCGACTTCACGGGGCTTGTCCGACGTGGACACAGCCCCCCATGCATTGTCCGTCTGGACACGAGAGGGCAGCTCGCCGAGGTCCAGGATCGTGAAGTCGTTGCTGGCCCGGTAGCCGAGTTTGAACGGCAGTATCTGGACCGAGATATGGTCCTGGCGGGCCAGCTTGATGATCTCACGGTACTGCTCTCGCATGATGTCGTCGTCGCCGACGGGGATGCGTAGTGCTGCCTCTCCGAGGATGACACGAAGGCGTACGTCCTCGCGCTCGAGAACTCTTTGCTTTCGTTCCATCCGCAGGTCCACGTTGCGCTGTATGAACTCGCTGGTGGTGTCCTCGACGGGGCGCTGCACCTCGAAGAGGGCCCGTGCGTAGTCCTCGGTCTGCAGGAGGCCGTACACGACGGTCGGGTGGTAGGCGAGGATTTCCGTGGCCTCGGCTTCCAGGCCAACGAAGTGAGGCATGCCCGCCGGCATGAACGCCCGGTACTGGGTGAGCCAGTCGTCGTTGGGCGCTTCTCGGTTCAGCTCGACCAGCTGCTCGATCAGATCGTCATCATCGACGGCGTACCGCTTCAACAGCGAGCGCAGGTCTCCGACGTTGCGCCGGAAGTTAAGCTCGCCATTCTCGATCCGAGCGAGGGAAGCCTCGGACAGCGCCTTGAGTCCGCGCACGGCCGCCTTGCGGGTCATCCCGCGAGCCCGGCCGTCCTCGACGGGCGGACAGTTTTCGCGCAACTGTCTGAGCTGGATGCCGAGCTCCAAGCGCCGCCCGGTTGCCCCTCGCTTCGCCGCCACCTGTGCACCACCCCCATGCGTTTGCGCTGGCTGAGTACGTCCCTGCGCAGAGTGTGACATCTGCTGTGCGCTCACCGCAGCCCCCTGTGCAGGTTCCGGCATAGTCCATTTACGTCTCCGCTGAATTTTCAGCGGCGATCCAGTTGCTTACCAACGCTTCCTGACGCCACGGTAGTTGAGTCAACGCAAGCCGTGACAGGTAAGCGGGTAAATCTCGCATCCCTGTGCGAGCTGTACTCCGCCCTGCTGCGCCGCCAAGCACTGGACGCCTCGGAGGTCCCGGAATGACGTTCCCCGCGGTCACGCGACAGGAAGGCGTCCGTACGGCCATCGAAATGTCCATCGAGCGGCGGCCGGCCCCCTGCGCTGAGGGCATGTCCGACGAGGACGCTCGCTGGCCGCACCGGCTGCGCCGCATCGCCCGAGCCAGCCTCACCCACTGGGGACGTCCCAAGCTGGTGGACACGGCCGAGCTGCTGCTCACCGAGCTGGTGACCAACGCCCTCCGCTACGCGCCCGGTCGGAACATCGGCGTTCGTATCTACCTTCGAGACGACCAGCTCGTGATCGAGGTGAACGACGGCTCCCCCCTCGCCCCCGCGCCGCGTCGTGCCGGCCCCGACGACGAGAACGGCCGCGGCCTGTTCCTCGTCGACGCCCTTGCCGAGTCATGGGGTGTCAGTGCGGACGGCACGACGACCTGGTGCACCCTCTCCCTCCCCTGACTGAAGGACCCCGCATGGATCGCGCCGCGGTGACCGCCCCCGTCTTACACGAGATGAGGCTGGTCCTCCCCGCAAACGTCAGCGCCTCGTCCTACGCCCGGATCGCCGGCCGTACCCGCCTCACGATGCTGAACTGGCCCGGGCCCATTCACGCCGCGGTCAACGTGCTGGGCATCCTCGTCGACAACGCCGTCGAGCACGCTCTGACTCCGGGACCGGACGACAGGCTTTCCGCCCGGCTCGCCCTCACCGAGGACCGCAGGCTGCTCATCGACGTCACCGACCCCCACCCGCAGTTCCCCGACTTCGACGAGGCCGTAAACGGCGCCCAGGGCCGCGGCCTGTGGCACGCCCGACGCCTCGGAGCACACCTCTCGTGGTTCATCACCTCCGACGTCGAGGGGAAGACGGTACGGGCCGTACTCGAGGGGCAGAGCAGATGAGGTTGCGCCCCGTTCTCGACGACGAGATCGACGAGCCGCTCTGGTGGATGCAGTCCACGGAACCACGGTTCCGGCCGACCTCGGACGCCAGGCTCAGCGACCTGCGCCGCAGCATCTACGACGCTGCTCTGGCCGCCATCCCGTCCGACCGGCCGGTCCGGGTATCCACCTACGTCTTCGCGGACCCGGGAGTGGACGCCGACGCCACGCACCTGCGCCTCGAGCGGCACGCCCACGACCGGGGATGGCTCGTCCACCGGAAACGCTTCACCGACGCCCCGGCCCGCGGGCCGCTCCCCGCACACCCGCAGTTCAACCGCGCCTGCCGCCACGCCGGAGCGGGCTACGTGGACGGGGTGCTCGCCGTCGACCGCAGCGCCATGCCCAGCACCGATGAGGCGTACGAGGCGTACCTGCGCTGGCTGCAACGCCACTGCGCCTTCCTCGCCTTCCTGCAGCCGACATCCGGGGGAGCACCGTGAACAGGCAGATAGCGCCGTACGTGACGCCGTGGACAGGGGAGACCACCCGGCCCGCGCCAGTAACAGTCACCGCGTCCGGCGTCATCTACACCGACCCCGTGCAGGACGGTCTCGCGCGGGACCTGGACGGCGTGCTGTGGACCCTGTGCGCCGGCGCGGCCACCGGCCGGCCGGAGTACGCGGCCGAGCTCCACCCCGAGCGGCAGCGGGCCGCGATGGAGAACCTCCTGTGCGCGGGCTGCAAGGGGACGCCCGCCCGGGACGAGCGCGGCATGCTGTGGGTCCTGCCGCTCCTCGACGACACGGACGGGCCCTGGGAGGGGGTGCATACCGCGATCCCGCCCATGTGCGAGCAGTGCGCCGAGGCGGCCCTGCTGCTGTGCCCGCGGCTGCGTGACGGGCACGTGCAGCTCCGCGTGCGGGAGGCCGAACTGATCGGCGTACGCGGCACGCTCTACCCCCGTCCCGGCACCCCGGGCACCCCCGACCCCGACGCCCTGGTCCTTTTCGACTCGCCCGACCTGCCGTTCGTCGTCGCCCGCCAGGCGGTGCGCGAGCTGCGCTGCACCACTGTGGTCGCCTTCGCGGCGGCCGCCCCCTGATCTCTGTCCGACGGCCGGTCGACACCGCTCCCGGCCGCCGGACAGGCCAAGCCCCCGGCGCGGGACGACACCCGACTCGTGTCCCCCACGGCCAGGCTCCGCCCGCGCCGGGCCCCACGCTCCACCCGACCGATCACGGAGGAATCATGACCGACCTTGGGATGCCCAACGTTCCTCAGCAGAGGCACAAGGACCTCGGCGCGGGCATCGGGTACGCGTTCAACGGGCAGCACTTCGACGCCCCGGCGGACCTCAGCATCGAGGAGATCGCGAACTCGCTCACCGCGCCGCTCTCCACGATCGTGCAGGTCACCAAGCGCTGTGACTTCGACTGCTCGTTCTGCTCCGAGGTCCTGCAGTTGCCGGACCCCACCCTCGAGCAGCTCGAAACGATGCGGGAGAACCTGGCCGGTGTCAGCCGGGTCTTCCTGTCCGGCGGTGAGCCGCTGATGCGGAAGGACTTCAGCGAGGTCGTGGACATCTTCCACGGGCACCACATCGTCGCCGTGCCGACGAACGCCACGCACGCCCTGGACCACGCGAAGCACATCGCCGGGAAAATCTCGTACGCCAACGTCGGGTTCGAGGGGCCCCGTGCCGCTTTCCGGCGCGTGCGCGGCGACTACGACAAGACGATGGCCGGCGTCCGCGTCCTGCAGGAACAGGGCATCCCCCTCGCCCTGTCCGCCGTGGTCTACCGCTCCACCCTGTCCGTCCTGCCGTACACCGTGCAGATCGCCGACGTCCTGGACGCGACGAAGGTGAAGCTGATCCTGCCCCTGCGCAAGGGCAACGCCCTGAACCTCGCCGACCACGAGTTCATCACCACTCAGGAGGCCGAGACCACCTTCCAGCGGCTCAAGGAGCAGCGCGCCGAGATGCAGTGGACCCCGGCGCTGCGGCTGACGGCGTGGACCCCGGAGAATGAGGGCCACATGATCGTCATCGAGCCGAACGGCGTCGCGCGGGCGTGGCCGGTGTACGACGCGCCGGACCTGTGGGAGAACCTGGGCAACGTCCTGGAGGAGCCCATCACCGAGATCTGGAAGCGCTACCGCTTCAAGAAGAACCACGTCTCCAAGTACGTCGGCCGGTCGATCCACCACGTTGCTCAGGGGGCGTGACGTGCGGGAGCTGACGAACCTCGGATGGCCCGAGACACCGTTCGGGTCGGTCACCACTCCCGTGCAGAAGCCGGGGACGTGGCTGACCGGTATCTCTCTGCTCTGGGGAGAGGCCGGGGGCGATCCGGTCCTCATGGGCGCCGGCATGGTGCTGATGAAGATCCACCGCACCCAGGCGTTACCCGTCTCTGCCCCGCTCATCAACTTCGGGTACCGGGTGCTCGTCCCGGAAACCCTGGACGAGACACAGGCGATCGTCCGGCAGCTCGACGTCGTGCTCGTCCAGGCCCGCCGCAAGGCGCAGATCCTCGCCTGGCACAACGGGGCCGACGACCTGCACGTCCTGCGGCAGCTCCCCCGGGCCGAAGGCGAACCGCGCCACCCGGGCGTGACCGCCATTGCCGACGCCTGGGAGGACCGCACAACGCGGGAACGGGGCACCGTCCGCTGCGTCGACACCAGCCAGGACCTCGGCCCGGCCGGGCTCATCAGCGACACCGCCGCCAAGCACGGCGTGATCCCGATGTACGTGTTCGCCGGCAGCCGGCAGCAGGAGCGCGCGCAGGAAGCGTGTGACGCCATCGCCGAGGGGCGCACTGCGGACTACTCCGTGGATGCTCTCGCCTGCAGTGTCCTGTCCTCCGCGGTCATCACCGCGCTGCTCGGCGGCAAGCACACCGAGCGGCTGCACTGGGAAGAACCGCTGAGCGTCTTCGAGGTCCTGTCCCAGGCCGCGTGGGAGGTAGCGCCTTCCCTTCTGAGCGGCGTGCCGGCCACACGCAGTCAGTAGCGTCCGACGGGGCCGTGCACACCGGGCGGCCCCGTCCTACGGCAGGAACAATCCGAATGATCATCAAGAGCAGCATGTCCGACGCGCGGGCCATGGAACTCCCGCCGCTCCGCTCGGGAAGCGTACGCATCGCCTCCATCGACGTGGAATGGACCAAGAACTACCGGATCAAGAACGGCCAGCGGCCCTTCTGCTACAGCGCCGTGTGGCTCGATCTGCCCCTCGGCGGCACCACGGATCTGTCGCAGGCCCCGTTCGAGTGGGCCAGCTTCTACGTCGACGAACCCGACGAGATGCCCTACCTCGTGCGGCACGCCGCGATGTGCGTCACCAACTCCGCCCGCACGGCCACCATCATCACCGGCCACCAGTTCTGTGCCGACCTGTCCGTCCTGGAGGCCAACGCGCCGCAGGACGCCGTTCCCCTCCTGCGGAGAGAGCGTGAGCAGTGGAGGCAGCGTCGAGACGCCGAGCCGGACACGAGCCACTACGTGGACACCCGGTATGACGCGGGGCACATCCTGACGGGCACGTCCCGCCGGCTGGTCGACGTCTGCGCCGAACTCGGCCTCGACGTCACCCAGCCCGAGCTTCTCAAGAAGTCGATGCCGGCGTGGCACCGCCTGTGGGTCGAGGACGGCGAGTCCGAAGGCCGCGAGCGTGTCAGCGTCCTGAACCTGCGCCACTCCCTCTCGACGGCCTACGTCGCCGCCCTCACCGCCGGACTCGCCTGCCGGCCGGACACCGGCCTGAACGTCAACCGGGTCCTCGCCGAGGCAGCGCACGGCGCCTGGGCCTGGCTGGAGAACCCGACCTTCACCAACCTCCTGGAGGACCGATGCCCATCCGCGAGTGCCGCGTCATCGCCGTCGAAGGCACCCAGGCCGCAGGGAAAACGACGTTCGTCCACGCGCTGACCGCAGCCCTGCGTGAGCAGAGCATCGGCGTCGCCTGCACCGGCGAGCCCGCCCGCACCAGCCCGTTCATGGAGGAGATCGTCCTTCACGAGAAAGGGAACTTCGACCTGGTCGCAGAGCTGGACCTGTTCGCCCAGCACTTCACCGTCCCCCTGCGCGCCGCCCGGCACCACCAGGTCCTCATCACCGACAAGACCCCCGCGAACGTCCTGGCCCTGGCGGGCCTGGTCCTCGACCCCACCGAGCCGGGCACAGCGCCCGTCCTCGCAGCCGCCGAGGCCCTGTGCCGCGCCTGGATGCCCACCGCCTACGACGCGGTCATCTACTGCCGGGACCGCTACGACCAGAAGGCCGGCGGCGACCAGATGCGAGCGAAGGTCCTCGGCATCCAGGACGAGTCCGACACGGCCATCTACGACGCGTGCCGCGCCACGGGCGTACCGATGCTGGAGATGCCCACGGGCCTGACGGTCGCCGAGCGTGTCCAGTGGGCGATGAGCCGCGTTGGAGACATGGGGCTGATCGCCGTCTGATCCCGGCTAGAGTCCCCTACCGGCAAGCGCCCCACCGGTCGGAGGACGAAGCACAGTGCCCCAACAGCCCGTGAACGACGTGATGCTCATCCTGGAGCGCGGCGGCGCCGTGTGCCTTGCCGAGCGGCAGGGCACCGGCTACGCCGACGGCATGCTGAACCTGCCCTCCGGGAAGCTCGACGAGGGCGAGGACGTGTACGACGCCGTGATCCGGGAGGCCCGGGAGGAGATCGGCATCGTCATCGAGCGGGACGCCCTGCGGATCGTGCACGTCATGCACTTCCGCAACCCGGAAGGTGAGCCCCGGATCGGCTGGTTCTTCGCCGCACGGCACTGGGAGGGCGAGCCGCGGAACATGGAACCGCACAAGTGCGCGGGCCTTTCCTGGCACGCGATCGACCACCTCCCGGACAGCACTGTCCCGTACAACGCGCTGGGAATCGCCCACTACCGCAAGGGCGAACCGTTCTCCGTGCACGGCTGGGAGAGGCCCGCGTAGAGGGCAGGGTGTAACAGATCGCGGCCGTTGACGTTTGGGCTGTGAAGGGGGTTGACGCTTTACGTCAACCCCGCAGCCCTCCGGAGGAACGGTGACGACAGCGATAGCCCCCCTCCCGCCCGAGACCGGCCGCTCTCACCTGCAGGAGAGTCTCTTCGCCTGGCTCGAGCCCGACCCTGCCTCCGCGCCCGCAGACGAGGCCGCGGAGGCAGACGCCACCACGGCGCTGCACGAGTCCGCCCCAGAAGAACCGCCCGCCCCGCCCGCCGAGGGGAAAGCGCGGGACCTGTCCCACGTCTGGGTCGTGGCCGCCGAGGTCGAGGTCACCCCGAAGATCGCGAGCATCGCCGACTACCGGGGCAGCTTCAAGACGACCGAGGGGCAGCGCATCGAGGCCCTCGAGGTGTACTGCCGGGGCTGCCGCCGCCCCTACGACGAGGTCACCGGCCAGGACTGCGCCGCGAAGGTCGACAACAGGCACCTGATCGGCGGAGACCAGAGCACCCGCGCCAAACGCAAAGTCCCCGTTCCCCCGAGGAACGCTCGCGTGGTCCCCGGCGGCCGCATCCAGCGCCGCGGCATCGAGGCGTACGTGGGGGGTGTTTCCCGGCCCCCGCGCTGACCACGCGACACTAGCTGCGCCCACTGTCCACTGTGCGCAGCGTGACTACTCAGCGAACCTCCTGGGCGCTCGCGCGTGAAGCCGCCGGCCTGTTCATCACCGCGTTCGGCCTGCTCGGCGTCCTCGTGGCGTTGGGCGCACTCCACTGGGCGGCCGGGCTGTCCGCTGCGGCGGCCGGCCTCCTTGCCGCGGGCATCCTCACGCGTCCGAAGCCCGACGCGCCGCACTGGGCGCACGCCATCCGCGGCGCCGTCTGCATCACCGGGTACGGCGGCCTCACCGGCTGCGCTTTCGCGCTCTGCGTCCCTGTGGGCTGGATCAGCGTCTCTCTCGCAGCAGTCCTCGCCGGCCTGTGGCTCACCACCCGTGAGCCCGAAGCCGAGGAGGCTGCCTGATGATGCCCCGCCAGTTCCTCCCCACCCTCCGCGGCCTCCTCGTCCCGCGCGCTGCCGCTCCCTCTTCACCGCCGCCCGTGGAGACGAAGAACCTCCTCACGGGCACCGGCTACGTCTCGATGACGTACGCCGGCGTGACCAACGTGTGGGGGACGCCCGGCCGCGCGGACGGCTGGGACATGGAACGCGTCATCGTTGAGGGTTACGAACGGTCCATCTGGACCTTCAAGTCCGTCGAGGCGATCAGCAAGCACGCCAGCACGCTCCCGATCCAGATCGGACGCGGCGGGGACGAACGCCGCTTCGAGCAGACCCTCGACGACCATCCGCTGCTGAAGCTCCTCAACAAGAAGGCGAACCCGCTGGAGAGCGGCGACGTCTTCAAGAAGCGGCTGAGCGCGCAGCTCTTGCTGTCCAAGAAGGGCGTGTTCATCGAGAAGACGTACTCCCGGGGCGGTGTCCTCGTCCGTCTCGACCTGCTGCCCCCGGACCGCGTCCAGATCATCCCGGACGACCGGAACGCCGACTACGTCAAGCATTTCGAGTTCACGGACTACAGCGGGCACGTGCGGGAGCTGCTGCCCGAGCACGTCATCTGGATCAGGGACCCCCACCCCACCGATCCGTTCTGTGGCGTCACTCCGCTCGAGGCGGCGGGCCTGTCCATCGACTTGGACGTCAAGGCCCGCACCTACAACATCAGCTTCATCGACAATGACGGCCGGCCGGGCGGCATCGTCGGTATCGACCTGGACGGCGTGGACCCGCGCGAGGTCGACCGCATCCAGAGCCGTCTGGCCCCAGGCGCGCACAACGCCGGCCAGCTCACCCTCGTCGGCACCGGCCCCGGCGGCGTGACCTACGTCGACACGTCCGCCCGGCCCCGGGAGATGGCCTACGAGACGCTGTCCAACACCTCCAAGGGCGAGATCCTCGCCGCGTTCGGTGTCCCGGAGTCCATCGTCGGCAACGCCTCGGAGCGCACCTACGCGAACGCCGACCGCGAAGAGTGGAACTTCTGGGCCCACACGGAACTGCCCCACCTCAACCTGATCGCGTCCGGTTTCGACCCGGACCTGGATGACGAGTGGATCGTCCGCTTCGACACCTCCAGCGTTCAGGCACTGGAGTTCCCCCGCCGCCAGGCCCGCGAGGAAGCCCGCAAGGAGTTCGAGGCCGGCCTCATCACCATCGACGAGTACCGCGAGATCGCGGGCCGTGCCGCGTTCGGCGTCCCGCAATCCAGGGCCCTGTGGATCTCCCCGCAGAAGGCCCCTGTGCCTGCCAACCCGCAGGACGCCGCCGCGCTGGGGCTCGGCCCCGACCCGGCCGCCGCAGACATGTCCGGAGCCGCCCCCAGCGGTGCTCCGCTCCCCGAAGGCACCGCCCTGGAGACCGCGGCCGCCGACGTGGCCGCCGCTCGCGCTCTCGGCTCCGGCCCGAGCGCTGCGGCAGACGTGGCCGCCGCCCGCGCCGGAGGCCCCCTCGCCCTGCCCGCCGGCACAGCGGAGACGGCCGCCGACGCAGTCGCCGCCGCCCGCGCCACCGACACCGGTCAGGGGCCCGGCGGGGCCGCCGACGACGTCGCCCGCGCCCGCGCCACCCAAGAGGCCGCGCTCCCCGGGGACGCTGCCGACGACGTGGCGGCCGCCCGCGCACCCGTCGAGACCAAGGCCCTGCCCGAGGACGACGGATACGAAGTCACCGACGACGACTTCGACGCCCTGTCCATGGCCGTGGCCGCGGCCATCACCGCGCTCCTGGCCCGACAGGAAGGCGTTGTCCTCGCCCGGCTCCGCGCCCCGAAGATCCGCAAGTACACCCGGTACTGGGAGCCGGAGAACGACAACGACACCCGGCACGTCGACGCCGACCTCGACCAGGACCGTGTCGTCAGCGCCGCCCGCTGGGCAGAGGAGACCAGCCGCACCCTGGCGCCGATCCTCCAGCAGGCAGCCGTCGCCACCGCCCGCAAGGTCGGCCAGGCCCTCACCAGCACGGACACGGTTCCCCCGGCGGCGGCCGCGGCCGCCATCGTCACCGCGGCGTACGCCGGCGAGGCCGTGACCGTCTTCCTCGCCGAACTGGCCGAAGTCCTCCGTGAAGCCCAGCACGACGCCGAAAGCATCGGGGACCTTGAGGACGCCGTCACCCGCTTCTACGCGTCCGCCGGGCCCGCCCTGATCGCACGCATCGCCGAGGCGTGCGCCGTCGCGACCATCAACGGCGCCGCCGACGCCGCCGCCGAGCACGCCGGCCCGGACGTCGTCCGGACGTGGGTCACCCGCGGAGACGACCGTGTACGGCCCGCCCACAAGGCTCTGCACGGCAAGACACTGCCCGTCGGCACCCCGTACACCGTCGACGGGGCCAGCCTCCGCTACCCCGGCGACCCGTTCGCCCCCATCGCCCTCACGATCAACTGCCGCTGCCGTCTCCACTACGCCACCGACAAGGAGGTGAGGTGACGTGAACACCTACCCCGCCGCCCTCGAGCGGACGGTGGACGCCGACACCTACGACCTGGCCATCGACCTCGGGTTCGGCATCAGCATCCGCCAGCGCGTCCGGCTCCTGGGCCTGAACACCCCGGAGAAGAACACCGCGGAAGGCAAGGCCGCCATCGCCTGGGCCACCGACTGGCTCGCCGAGCACGGCCCCGGCCTCGTCGTGGAGACCCACCGCAAGGAGAAGTACGGCCGCTGGCTCGCCACCATCACGACCACCGACGGCGCCTGCCTGAACACCGACCTGATCGACGCCGGCCACGCCGCCCCCTACGACGGCACCGGCCCCCGCCCTCTTCCCCAGCCAAAGGAGTAACCCGCCATGTGGGCCGCTATCTGGATCGCCTGGAGCGTACTGTTCGCCGTCTTCGAGACCATCGCTCTCGCCAACCGACGCGACGGCGACACGCTCTCCGAGAACTTCCGCCGCCTGTTCCGCACCCGCACCAGCAAGGCCGGCCGAGCCGTCTTCGCCGTCGGCTGGTTCGGATTCTCCGGCTGGTTCGCCATCCACATCCTCACCGAAACCATGTAGGCCCCGCCGCGGTGTCGCGCCTGCATCCCAGGGCGCGACACTAACCCCCCGCGGTGTGCATGGTCCCCGGCATGCTGAATCGCCCCACTGCACAGGCTGAGTCGCAGGACCTGAACCGCGGTCTCGAGGTCAAGGTCACGCGACGGCCATGGAACCCTGCTCTGCACCCCCGCGACAGTAAGGGCCGGTTCATCGAGACCGGTGGTGTGGTCAGGACCTGGGGCGGCAAGCTCGCGCGCGTCATCCGCGCACTTCCGCACGACCGCATCCTGGTCCAGGACCAGAGCGGCCCGAACGAGTTCCGCGGGCGCCGGCACACCACCAGCGCCAAGTGGGTCAGCATGGTCACCCGCCCCGACGGCAGCGCACCCACCGACGACGAGGACAAGGTCGCAGCCGAGGACGAGAAGCGCCGCGTGGACCCGCGGCGCGGCAACGGCGTGGTCCACGACGACGACGGCGACCCGGACACCCCGAACGATCCGCACGACCAGGACGACCGGGGCCGTCCGATCGGCCCCGACGACGGTGACGGCCCCGACGACGATGACGACCAGGACGAGCCCGAGGACGGCTCTCTCCCGGTCCACGTCGACGCCCTCCCGAACCAGCAGCACGCCTCTGGAGCCCGGCACAAGGACACCGCCGCCGTCCGCCGTCACTTCACGCAGCTCGCCGAGCAGCCCGGCACGAGCGAGGGCATGGCCGCCTTCCTGCGTTCGGTGGCGTACGACGACGACCTGCAGACCACCCCGTCCGGCCGGCTCGCGATCCTCCGCGACGAGAGGAACGGCCGCTTCTTCCTGACCGCCACCGGCACCGGCCAGCGCGTCGATACTGCCGGTGACTTCGACAGCCTCCAGGACGCCGAGCGGTTCGTCGAGCACCTCGACAAGACCGCGGTCAACGGCCAGATCACCAAGTTCAACGAGCCGTTCGATTTCTCCGACCCGCAGGCCGACGCCGCCGCCCGCAGCTGGCGCTCCACCAAGGGCGAGAACATCCAGGGCGCCATCCAGCGGGCCCGAAAGGAGTTCGACGGCACGGTCCCGGACACGGCTCCGAAGCCGGCCGCCTCCTCCTCTGCCGCCCCCGCGGCGAATGGGCGCCGCTTCACCACCGTGCAGGACGTCCGCGCGCACTGGACGAACATGCGCGACCGCCTGAGCCAGGGCGGTCCGTCGGTGCAGAACGCCGTGCAGATGCTGAACACCCTGATCAACGATGACCGGCTCAAGCTGGTCGGCCAGGGCCAGCTCGTCACCCGGCGCGACACTGACGGCAACTGGCGTCTTACCGGCACCGGCAGCGGCTACACCCTGCACCCTCGTTTCGAGACGCAGCAGGACGCGCAGCGTTTCGCCCGGCTGCTGGTCACCACCGACATCAAGGGGCAGGACGGTAAGCCGCTCGACCTGGCCCAGGGCGCCATCACCAAGTGGCGGTCCGACGACAACAAGAACATCCGCGAGGTCGTCGACCAGCTCCTCGGCGAGCGGGAGAAGGAGAACAGCCAGGGCACCCCGGCCCCGCAGGACGCCCCGTCCCCCGACACGGCGCAGAACACGCCAGACCCGGCAACGCAGCCGCAGCCGGCACCTGCTCTGCCGGAGGGCGCCGAGCCCGTCGAAGGCGTGGACGGCTACCACTACGTCAACGACGGCGGCTCGATCACTCTGTACGGCCCGGACGGGCAGGTCGCTGCGACCAGCGAGCGGGGCTACCCGCCGAAGGCGAACATCGACGGCGTCACCGTCCCCATCTCGCAGTACCCGAAGCAGGGCGCAGCGGTCATGGCCCGTCTGCACCTCGCGGCCCAGAACCCAGACCAGCGTGACCGCATCACCGCGGCGTGGACCGTGCACAAGGGCAAGAGGGTCATGGTGTTCCGCGGCACCGTCAAGGGTGACGACCGCGACCACGAGGCAGTCGGCTCGACCCGCGCCATCATGTGGAACCGGACCATGCAGGCCCACTCGACGATGTCGACCATGACCGAGGGGACTCGGGACGAGCGGATCAGCGAGGTCCTGTCCAAGCTCACCGAGCAGGGCCGCAACATCCACGTCACCGACGAGACCGCGGCAGGCACCCCTGACGCGCCCGGCGGTGCGGTCGATGAGACCGAGGCGCTGCGCAAGACCATCGCCGCGGTGGACGACGCCCGTCTCCAGCAGATGCGGAACGAGCGGGTGATGACCTCCCACCGTTCCCGTTCCCACGCTGCCCGCGAGCGTGCAGAGGCAGAAGTAGAGCTGATCGACGAGGAGCTGAAGCGCCGCCGGCAGGAACGGGACGCGGCCGCCGCCCGGGACGCCACCTCGCTCAGCGACGCCGACATCGAGGCCCGCATCGCGGAGTCCCAGAGGGAACGCGGCACGTACGGCACCCGCAGGGGCGAGCCGGCCAACGACGTCGAGCGGGCCGTCTACGGCGAACGCCGCCGCCGCTCGCAGGCCCTCGTCGACGATGACACCGACCTCACGACGATGGCCGCGAACGACCTGGCGAGCGCCCGGGAGACCATCGCCGACCGCGTCCGCATGCACCAGGCCGCCGGTGACGACCACGAGGCGGAACAGGGCATACGACAGGCCCTGCAGGCCCGGCACGACGCCATCGTCGGCGAGCAGCAGCGCCGCCGCGCCGAACAGATCGCCGACCGCCCGCCGGTCGCTGACCTCACCGACGACGAGCTGTCCAGCGAGTACAACGACCTGCTCCGGCGGGACTTCCGCAAGGCACCGCCGGAGGCGCAGCAGGTCCTCGAGGGACGTCTGGAGGACCTCAAGCGGGAGCGCCGCGAGCGGAAGAAGCGGGCCATCACCGACCGGGAGGCCCCCGAGAACCTGAGCGCGGAAGACCTGGCCGCGGAGTACCTGGAACTGCGCCGTGTCCGTTCGTCGTACGACGAGACGGACGACATCAAGGCGGTCCGTAAGGAACGCGTGGCCGCGCTGGAGGAGGAGCAGAACCGACGCGACACCACGCCGGAGGTTGCGCAGCTCCTCGCCCGTATCGACAACCCGGACGCCAACGACAAGATCCGCGTCGACGGCCGCGGCGGGTACGGCTACGTCGACTTCCGGGCCGACACGAACGGGTACCAAAAGCGCGAGCCCGGATGGACCTGGGGCAAGAATTCCTGGGACCACGACAACACGGTCTACACCTCCCGGGCGGCTGCCCTGGCGGCACTGGTCCGGGCGTACGACAACGACCCCGACACCCGCGGTGAGCGCACCTGGGGCACCGCGCAGAAGGTCTTCGTCCCGAAGATGTTCGTGGAGCTGTACCAGAGCGAGCGCATGAAGGACCGGCTGGCCAGCGCGAGTCAGGAACGGCAGTACCTCTACAGCCTGTTCGAGGACCGGTACGGCTGGGACGACGGCGTGAACCCGCTGGTCCCGGACGGCAAGAAGGGCCGCAACATCAAGGGCCGGAACCTGTGGGTTCCCGAGGGGCTTCTCGCCGAGTTCAACCGGGTGACGGAGGAACTGTCCCGGGAGATGGCCGTACGGTCCACGGACCGTGACGCGGACAGCTCGGACCGGCAGAAGGCCAAGACGCGTCTGGCGTCCATCAACGTGGCTCTGCACGCGATCGAGGCGCGGCGCGCGCAGGTCCGCGACAATGGCGGGAACGACGACCAGAAGGTCATGTCCCGTGAGGAGGCAGAGGCCCAGAGGGCTGCGCTCCGTGAGGCGCTGGGAGGCGACGATGAACATGTTCAGCCCGATGGTTCGGGAGCACTGGGCGACGCACCGGCCCAAGGAGTGGGCGGCGATGGCCGATCCGGAGGCGTTCGTGGAGGCGAAGGCTCGGGAGATCGAGACGCAGATTCTGGTGGCCGAGGAGGCGCTGGAGAAGACGGTGCCGGAGCCGACGGGCTATCAGGAGGCGGCCGGCAGGCACAGGCAGATCAGGGCGGACGCGACGGCGATGGTCCTGGCGGAGCTTCTGCCGGAGCCGGAGCCGGGGGCGGAGAAGGCGCCGGAGCAGACGGCGATGGAGCAGCACCTGCAGGAGATCCGGGACCTGATGTACGACGCGTAACGCGGTTCCGGCCGGACCCGGCCAACGCGCCGAAGGGCCATCGCGCGCGTGCGGTCGCGAACGTTGAGGCGATCCGCGTCCTCAAGACGCTGGAGGTCGAGAACCGGCCGGCCACCGACGAGGAGAAGCGCATCCTCGCCCGCTGGTCCGGCTGGGGCTCCGTGCCGATCATCTTCGCCAACGAGCCCAACGCGAAGGAGCCCCGCTACCAGCAGGGCGGCACCCGTGAAGGCAAGTTCGAGAAGGACCACGAGCGGTGGTCCGAGTACAGCGACATCCGCAGCGAACTGCAGCGCGTGCTCACCCCCGTGGAGTTCCGGCAGGCGTCCCGCGGCGTGCTGTCCATGCACTACACGCCGCAGCCTATCGCCGAGGCGATGTGGGAGGGCCTGCGCGAGTTCGGTTTCGACCGCGGTGACGTCCTCGAGGCCGGTTCCGGCGCGGGCACGTTCTTCGGTGTCGCCCCCGACGGGGCGCGCCTGACCGGTGTCGAACTGGACCCGACCACGGCCCGGATCGCGCAGGCGATCTACCCGCACGCCAACGTCCTCAACGAGTCCTTCGCGGAGACCGACGCCCGGCCGGGCACCTTTGACGCGGCGATCGGCAACGTGCCCTTCGCCCAGGCCCCGTTCGACGACAAGCGGTACCCGGCGGAGAACCTCCACAACGGGTTCGTCACCAAGGAGATCGCCCTCGTTCGACCCGGCGGCATCACCGCCGTCATCACCTCCCGCCAGACGCTGGACTCCAAGGGCAACAAGGCCCGCCGGCGAATGGCCAAGTACGGCGACCTGATCGGCGCCGTCCGTCTGCCCTCCGGCGTCTTCAACGACGCCGGCACCGGTGTCACCACCGACGTCCTGGTGTTCCGCCGCCGCGAGGACGGCACCGAACCGGCCGACACGTCATGGCTGGACGCCCCCGAACGGGACATCAACGGCACGCCGCACCACATCAACGCCTACTTCGACGAGCACCCCGAGCACATTCTCGGCACGCTCACCACCGAATCCACCCAGTACGGGCCGCAGCCGACCGTCAAGGGCGACCCGGCGAAGGCCGCCGAGCAGCTCCGTGCCGCACTCGCCGACATCGCCGCCAAGGCGAAGGCCGACGGCCGCGGCTACGAGCCGCACCCCGATGGCGACGACCGTCCCCCGGTGCAGCTCCAGACCGCCCGCGAGAAGCACGCCAACGACTGGTCCGGCCGCCTGTACGAGGGCGACGACGGCCAGTTCTACCAGCACGTCAACGGTGCCGAACCCGTGCTCCTGGAGCCGGGCGACGGCAACACCGAGCAGCTTCGCGACCTGGTGCAGCTCCGTGACGTCGCCGCCGAGCTGCGCGAACTGGACCGGAAGAACGACGAGGAGGAACGCGCCGAGGCCCTGCGCGCCGAGCTGCGGGACCTGCACGCCGCGTACGTCGAGAAGTACGGGCCGCTGTCCAAGCCCGGCCAGCACCGCACCAAGAACGGTGTGCCGACGGCGTGGGGCTACTTCCGGGCCGACCCGGACGCCGGGGCGGTCCTCGCGCTGGAGCGGTGGGACGCCGACAAGGGCGAGCCGGTCCTCTCGCGTGTCTTCACCGAGCGTGCCGCCGCACGCCGGCAGCCGCTCTCCTCGACCAGCGACCCGAAGGCGGCCCTGGCCGCGGTCGTCGCCGCCAAGGGCGAGGTGGATCTCGGTGAGGTCGCGCGGCTCCTGGAGGTCGACGAGCCCGAGGCGCTGAAGCGGCTCGGCAGCGAGGTCTTCACCGACCCGGCCACCGGCCGCCTCGAACTGGCCGGCGCCTACCTCTCCGGAGCCGTCCGCGACAAACTCGCCGCCGCCCGCAAGGCCGCCGAGAAGGACCCGGCGTACGCGGTCAACGTGGCCGCGCTGGAGGCCGTACAGCCCCCGGACCGCACCATCGGCCAGTTCACCCCGGAGATGGGCGCCCACTGGACGCCGCCGGAGCTGCTGCAGGGCTTCCTGCGCGAGTACCTGGGCGACCGCACCCTCCGCGTCGCCCACGACGACCGGTACGGCTGGATCCTCAACACCGGCAAGGTGCCCGAGGCCAACAACCTCATGTACGGCGTCCCGGCCGTAAAGCCCAACCCGGACAAGGGCATCAAGGGCAACAAGGGCAAGAACGCCGTAGAGATCGCCCGCGCCCTCCTCGGTTTCGGCTCGCTGACCGTCTACGAGGACGACAAGCGCAAGGAAGTCGACGAGACGACCTCCCGCCTGATCCGGCAGAAGGCCGACCAGATGCGGGCCGAGTTCGCCAAGTACGCCACGGCGAACGCCGAGCGGCTGAGTGTCCTCACCGAGTCGTACAACCGCATCATGAACGGGCACGTCGTCCGTTCGTACGAGGGCATGTCGCCCACGCTCGAGGGCTTCACCCCCGACCGGGACCCGCACGCCTGGCAGCGCTCCGGTGCGGCCCGTATGCAGTTCGAGCGGGGCGTGATCCTCGCCCACGAGGTGGGTCTCGGCAAGACGTCGACGCTCGTCATGGGCACCCAGGCCCTCAAGGCGTCCGGGCAGATCGACAAGCCGATGGCCGTGGTCCCCAACCACCTGGCCAAGCAGTGGGCGGACGAGGCCCGGTACCTGTATCCGAACGCTGATATCCACCTGATCACCTCGGCGGACCTGGCCGGCGACCGCCGCGGCAGCACGCTGGAGTGGCTGCGCGCCAACAAGCCGGACCTGGTCATCTTCACCGAAGAGGCGTTCGGCTCGATCAAGATGAGCCCGGAGGCTCAGGACGAGTACGAGTTCCGGGAGTTGGAGGCGCTGCGCGAGCAGCTCGACCGCCAGTACGAGGACTCCGACAACCCGAACCACCCGTTCATCGTCGCGAAGATCGAGCAGCGCATCGCGACGGTCCAGAAGAACATCAACAAGAACGCCGCCGAGATGCGGCGGCCGGGCGCGCTGTACTGGGACGACCTCGGCTTCGACTACTTCGTCGTCGACGAGGCCCACCGGTACAAGGGCGTCGGCTTCCGCTCCAAGGAGGCAGGCGGCGATCCGGCGTCCCTCCGCGGCGTCGACCTGCATCAGAAGACCACCGACCTGCACCGCCGCCGACGGGGCCGGGCCACGATCACGCTCGCCACCGGCACGCCGCTGTCCAACAGCATCAGCGAGCAGTTCACCATGCTGCAGTTCGCGGCGCCGTGGGTGCTGGACTCCTACAAGGCCGGCGCCCCGGACCTGTGGGCCAACACCTTCGGTCGCAAGACCCTGCGTATCGAGAACGCCCCCGACGGCTCCGGCCTCCGCGTCGTGGAGCGGTTCTCCGAGTTCCACAACAAGCGCGCCATGAAGACCATGTGGGGCCTGGTCGCGGACACCAAGCGCGCCGACGACGTCGGTATCCCCCGGCCGAAGATCAAGGGCGGCGCCCCCAACCTGATCTTGGTCGACGCAACGCCCGACCAGAAGAAGCGCCTCAAGGGACTCGTCGCCCGCGGCCGTGACATCCACAACGGCGAGCCCCAGAAGATTCGTACCCGTCGGGGCGAGCTGGCCGACGACAACATGCTCACGGTGTCCAACGAGGGCACCAGCGTGGCCTTGGACCCGCGGCTCATCGACGGAAACGCACCTGCGGGCAACAAGCTCAAGGCCGTCGCGGACCGGCACATCGAGCGGTACCACGCCACCAAGGACCGGACCTACAAGGTCGCGTACGGCAGCGACGAGGACCACCCCGTTCCCGGCGCCCTTCAGATGATCTTCCTGAACGAAGGCGTCCCCGACAGCAACAACAAGGGCGGCTTCGACGCGTACGCCGAGCTCAAGCAGCTCATGGTCGCGGGCGGTGTCCCCGAGGACAAGATCAAGTTTGTCCAGGACGCCAAGAAGTCCGGCAAGCCCGAAGACATGACAGAACTGTTCCGGCAGGCACGCGAAGGTGAAATCGCGGTCCTGATCGGCTCCAGCGCCGTCGCCGGTACGGGCATGAACGCCCAGGCCCGCATGATCTCCCTGACGCACGTGGACCTCGACTGGGGTGCCGCGCAGATGGAGCAGCGCAACGGCCGCATCTTGCGCTACGGCAACATGAACCCCGAGGTCGAGATCGACATCGTCGCGACCAAGGGCTCCATGGACGGCTGGAAGGCCGGTTTCGTCGCAGCCAAGGCCGAGGGCTTGGTCGACATCCAGAGGCCCGAGCCGGAGGACGGCGACTCCAGCGACGTCGTCCAGGAGATCGACGGCGGCGAGTTCGACTACGAGACCATGGAAGCCGAGATCGGCGGCAACCCCTACATGAGTCAGCTCATGAAGGCCCGCCGCCGTCTCAAGGACCTGGAGATCGACCAGCACAACGAGGCCGCGGAGCGTATCCGCCGTGCCGAAGCCCTCGAGGCGCTGCGCCAGGAGGCCCAGGCCACCCGCGACGGTATCCAGCGCCGCGAGCAGGCCCTGCCCCGCATCCAGGAGGCAGGCGACCAGTTCCGCATGACCCTCGGCGGCTCCCCGTACAGCGAGCGCTCCGACGCCGGCAAGGCCCTGCACCGGGAGATCACCCGCCGTCTCCTCGATCACGACCGTGAGGGCCTGAGCGACTGGCACACTCTCGGCCAGTTCCGCGGCCTCGACTTCGGCGTCCGTACCGAGCGCGACGCGAACGGCAAGCTCGTCGCGCACGTCGGCTTCGAAGACCTTCGGCACTCCGAGTTCACGCGAACCGTGGAGGACCTGCAGAAGAAGAACGCCGGATCGGGCATGATCACCCGCCTCGGCAACGCCCTCGACAAGGCCCCCGCGCTCCAGGAATCGGACCGGGCCAAGGTACCGGACCTGGACGAGCAGATAGCCCTGCTTCAGTCCGCCCACGCGGCCGCCGACCTCTCCCCGCAGATCGACCACGCCCGGAAGCGGTCGAACCTGCTCGAGGAGATCGTCGCCCGGATCACCGACCTCGACGCGAAGCCCGAGATCGACCCCGACGAACTCGACAAGAAGAAGTACAAGAAGGACGCCCGCGAGGCGATCGCAAAGGAGCGCCGCGAGGAACGCGAGCCCCTGCAGGCCGCCGTCGACCAGGCCGTCGCCGACCTCGCACAGTGGGACGTGGAGAACCCGGCGCCGGAGCAGGACGACACCGTCCGTCTCTCCGAGGACGAGGTACGCGAAGCCCTCGCACGCATCCGCCCGGAACCCGCCACGGCCCCCGAGACCACCGCTCCGGAAAACAACGACGACAGCGCGTCCACGGGGGACACCGACCCTGACGGCGACGCACCGGACACCGACGAGACGGAGGCCCCGGAAACCGGCAGCAGCGGCAACGGAGGAGGTGACGAGCCGCCGGCCGACGCCCCGAGCACCGGCGACCTCGGCGACGACGAGGACGGCGACCAGGGCGACGCTGACGCCGCTCCGGAGGACAACGGCACGGTGACGCTGTCCCCGGACCAGGTCTCTACCCAGCTCGACGCCGTACGTCCCGAGGGATCCAAGGCCCCCTCGTCGATGACCAACGAGGAGATCCGCGACGAGATCGTGGAATTGATGGGCCGCGAAATGGCCAACGGCGGGGAGCTGCCCGGCGTCGACCGCACGCGCCTGCAGGTCCTCGAAGCCGAAGAGGCCCGCCGCGCCGGCCGTGCCCCGAAGCGCGAGGAAACCTCGAAGCCGAAGCAGCCCACCGCAGAGCCCGGTAGCCTCTTCGACGACGTGGCGACCACCCCGCAGGCGAACAGCGCCGCGGACGTGAACAACCCCGAGGACCGGCCTGCTGACGCCTTTGGCACGCCGGACATGTTCGCCGATGCCGAAGGCCGCGACACCAGCGACCTGCGCCCCGCGCGCATGCGCAACGCCGCCGACCTCGAGACGGGAGACCGGTACACCGACGCCGACGGCCGCACGCACACCGTCGCCGAACCCCCGGTCAAGACCTCCCGGGGCCGGACCCGCATCGTCACCAGCGATGGTGAGGAGCGCTTCTACAACGCCGACGCCGAGGTACGCCTGCGCTACCCGGACGAGGAGATCCCCGAGAACGACACCGCCGAGTCCAACACCCCCGACGTCGACGAGCCGGAGAGCACCCCGGACAGCGACGGCAGCACCATCAAGGACCGCACCGACCGCATGTCCGATCTGGTCGGCCGCGCCCTCGACCGCGCCGGCGGTGACGCGCTGCCCGAGATCCGTGAGCTGGCCGACGCCATGGACCAGGTCGAGAACTCCGACGCCCCGGACGCCGAACTGCGCGACATCGCCGATCGGCTGGACTCCCTCGCGGAGATGTACGAGCTGGGCGGCCCCCGTGGTGAGCGCGCGGCAGAGCTGTTCCGACAAGCCGCTCGCATCGCTCGTGGCGAGGACGATGACCGCCGCGACGAGGACGAGGGCCGCCGCGACGAGGAGGAGGGCCGCCGGCATCGGGACACCGACCCGGACCCGGACGGCGCCGGTCCTGACGAGGCGCCCGAGGGCGGTGGCGCAGACACCCCCGACACCCCCGACAGTGACGGCGAGAACGACGGCGACCGACCGAACGACGACGAGCAGGACGCTCCCGAGAACAGTGAGGACGAGGAGGACGACGAGGAGCGCCGGCGTCGGCGGCGGCGCCGTAACCGCAGGGACGGCAACGGCGGCCCCGGCGGTCCGCGCGGCCCCGGTCTGCCGCACCTGAACCTGCCCGACTTCCCCGACAGCACCGGCACCGGAGGCGACGAGGGCGAGGGCGAGGGCGCGACCCGCCCCCGGCACCGCGACGTCGGCTCCCTGCGGAACGCGTGGAAGAACGGCGACGGCCTCACCACGGCCGAGGACACCCCCGAGCGGCGCGCCCACCTCGCTGATCTCGCGGACCGCGAGGGCCTCGCCCTGTCGCCCGAGGGCGGCCTGGCGATGTACCCGGAGCAGCAGGACGACGGCACCACCGTGTGGCGCTTCGTCCAGGCCCGTAACGGCACGAACCTGCCCGGTATCACCCTGGCCACCGACGACCCCGAAGTGGCGCGGGAGCTGGCCGGACGGTTCGAGGAGATCACCGACCGCAACGGCGACACGTTCGACTGGCACCAGCCGTGGGGGCCGGCCAGCATCGCCGCATGGCGTGATGGGGAAGGCCGCACTCTTCCCCAGGCGCTCCGCGCGGTGCACGACGACTACGAGCAGGAGCGCAACGGCGCCTTCGACCTGCCCGAGGACCTCACCACCCTCAGCGACCCGGAACTCGAGGCCGCCTACCGGCAGGGTCTGGGCCCGGAGGACGAGATGCGGGTCATGGCGGAGATGGACCGCCGTGACGGCTACGTCGACGAGCGGATCCGCGCCGCTGTGCCGGACACCCCGCCGGCGGATGCCGCCGAGGCCGAGCGCCGCGGCCGCGCCATGGACGAAGCCCTCGGCTTCGGTGACACCGACGTCACGCGGCCCGCTCCGGCCACCCCCGGCAACCTGCGCCGTTCGTTCGACCGCCTGGACGAGGAGCGTTTCCAGGCCGCGCTGCAGGAGACCGGCGGGCGGATGCTCAGTCCCGAGGCCGAGGCCGCCGGCCACGATCCCCGGGAGGTGTTCTCGCACCGCAAGTACACCAACAAGCGGGCGCTGGAACTGGCCTCCCCGGAGCTGCGGGTCTGGTTCGAAGGCGACGAGTCCGGTCGCCCCGGTCACGGCCGGCTCACGTACCCGCAGTACCGGCAGCGGGAGAAGGACCGTGTGCTGTGGGCCGAGTTCGAAGACTGGGACGAGGCACGCCGCCGTCAGGCCTACGAAGCGACGAACGGCTACTTCTTCAAGCGGGAGTATTCCCGGCCCCGCGCCGGCGTCCCCAGCGAGTCTGTGCTGTTCTCCGGCGGGAGCATGTCCAACGACCGGTGGCGGAAGTACGCCAGTGAAGAGCTGGTCGAGTGGTTCGACGCCAACGGGCGGGTCACCTTCAACGAGTGGAAGGAACAGCGCCGCAGGGATCTGCAGCTGGAACAGCAGAACGAGGAGGAGCGGCGTCTCGCGGCCGGGGGCGAGGAAACCTCGGAAGAGGAGAGCACCGACTTCACGGCGGCCGACGTCCACCCGGCACCGCTGTTCGACCCCAGGCGCGTCGAAAGTGAGGAAAGCGCGGCGCTCCGCTTCGGCGGCCGCGACCGGATGCTGGAGTTCGCCGACCAGGCGGAAGTCCGTCCCGAGGGGGACGGCGAGTCCGCGTCCGTGTGGCTCGACGGGCAGCAGATCGGCACTATCCACAACATCAACCACTCGCTCCCGGACCGTGACCCGGTATGGGACGCCACTCCGTTCCTCGGCCTGGACCAGGACCGGACGACCCGCTCCGGAAGCCGGGACACGGCCGTCGCCAACCTCGTCGTCCGGGCGCTGCAGAACGGGCCCGAGGACCCGACGAACCCCAGCGACGACGCCTGGGACACCGTGATGGTGCACCTGGCGGGCACCTCCCGTGCCCTGCCCGGGCTACCGGAATCCCTGCACGGCGATCCGGAAGCCCGCGCCCGCTACGAGCGACTGTCCGGCACCGTCGACGCCTTCCGCGACCAGCGGTCCCCCAGCGGGGACCTGCGCCAGGACCTGGCGCAGGCACGCGAGGACTTCGCCTGGCTGCGCAGCACACTGACGAGTGAGGGACAGAGCGACGTTCTCGCCGACCTCGACGCGCGCACGTTCTGGGCAGGCCGTCTCCTCGACGGGCTCGGCGTCCCGGACAGCGACCGCGAGCGGCCCCGCGACGGCGACGAGCAGAACACCGGCGACGCCCCGTCCCCGCGCACGCCCGCGCCCGACAGGCCGGCAGGCACCCCGGAGACCACGGCGCGCCCGCCGGCCGCTCCGGAGCCGACCCCGGAGCCGGCCCCGGTCGGCGGTCAGCCCGCGCACTGGGCCCGGGTCGAGGACCTGACGCCCGGCGACATGGTCCGCATGGACGGCACCACCAAGAAGGGCAAGCCGCTCCAGCGCGCCGGATACGTCTACACCGCGCCCGTGCGCGTGGACGTCACCCGCCAGGGCCGCACCGAGCAGATGTGGCGTACGTGGGTCACCGAGAACCCGGACGGCACCGGCGCTTCCGGCAACGTCTACACGAGCCTCAACGCCGCGGCGGCGCGCGCCGCCACACCGGACGACGTCGTGCCCGGCTCGCCGGCCAGCGGCGCCCAGAACACGGTGCGGGCCGGGGCCCTGCCGGAGCGGGTCCCGACGGACCGTAACGGCCGTGCCCTGTTCCCGGGCAGCACGGTCACCGGCGTACGGGGGATCCGCACGCAGGAAGGCACCGTCACTGGTGCCACCGACAGCACCGTGTCGGTGCGCTGGGACGACGACGAGGAAGACGGCGTCAGCCCGTCCACCCTCGCGGTGACCAACAGCGCCCGCCCGGACGGATGGACGGCAGACGGCCAGCAGGTCCGCCCGGACGCTGTGGTCGCCGACACCGACGGTGCACTCCTCGGCCCCGTCGACAACATCGACGGTGACCAGGTCACCATCGCCACCGCCCAGGGAAAGATCACCCGCAGCGCCGGCGACCTGCGGGTAACCGGCGAAGTCCGCGACGACGATCCGGCCACGGCCCCCGTGACCGGGATCGACGAGCCGACGGCCGCGGACCTCAAGGACGGCGACGTCATCGTCCTGGACCTCGACGGCACCCCGGCCACGGTGGCGATCACCGGGACCCGCCGCGACGGCGGCCGCGTCGCCATCGAGTACGCCGACACCACCACCGGTGAGATGGGCGAACTCGACGCCGACCCTCACACCGTGTTCACGCGCGCCCTGGGCCCCGACGGCGGCGCCC
>NZ_JBIAHR010000023.1:124139-131219 GCF_042870695.1 Streptomyces sp. NPDC006384 | reverse complement strand
ACGGATGTCCGGTCAGGCAGCTCATGCGGCCGGGAAGGCAGCGGTGAGAAGGAGAGGAAGCGGGATCAGCACCCCCCGCTCCCCCCTTCTTACTGACTGCCTCTGTGCATCGGCCTTCCACCAGCCGGCGGCCGAACGGCTGTCGAGCCACAGGAAGGGGGCTTTCCTCCACTCGGGGGCTCGGCAACGGGAGGCAGGCGTCGACTCCGCACGGCGCGGCGGGTGCCGCGCCGTGCGCCGGGGAACCTCAGTGCGTCAGGTGCGCAGTTCAGCGAGGGCAGCGTGCACGCTGGTGCCCAGCAGCTTGGGGCCGTAGGTGGTGAGCCAGTCGGCAACGGTCATGCCCTTGGGCGCGCTGGCGAGCCAGCGGGCGACCTCCTTGTCGTCGGAGTAGGGGTCACCGTCGACGTCGCAGAAGGCGGAGTACAGGTCGTGCCCGGGAGCGTAGGCAGCGTAGCGGCCGAGGTGGGTGCGGTCGGGGTAGTGGACGAGTTCGAACGCCGTGTGCCGGGTGCGGGTGACGAGTGCCTCAGCGAGCGTGCGGTGCTCGGTGCCGTTGTCGATAACGATTTCCTCAGCGGTGTATCCGTCTCGCAGGACGGGGTTGGTGAAGGCGCCTTCGAGGTCGTGTTCCAGGCCCTGGGCAGTGAGGGCGGCACGGATGCCGTCACGGTCACTGTCGTGCGTGGCGTAGAGGGTCAGGGTCATTGCGGTGCGGTCGGGCATCGAAGCGTGTCCTTCTGTGCGTTGGCGAGACCGGGGCGGGCGGGTAAAGGGCGGCGTGTTGTGACGTCGACTTCCCCCCGCCCGGGGCCGTACTGGTGTGGTCAGTCGCGGGCGCAGGCGACGCGGGCGTGCGCGGGGTACTTGAGGACGAACAGGGCCTCGTTCTGGCTGCCGGAGCGAACCAGCTTGGTGTACTGGGGTCCGCCCCACACCGTCCAGCGGTCGCCGCCGATCTGCGGGGACCACGTGAGCGCGTACCGTTCGCCATCGGCGGTGTCGATCACCGCCTCGTGGTCGGTGTCGCTGGTGGTGTGGATGACGGCCTGGACGATGGTCAGGTCCGACACGGGAGCAGTTCCCTTTCAGGGGGTTGGCGGCGGGCGGTCGGAGGGTGAGGTGCCAGGCGGACGCCGGGGGCGCTCCGTCGCGACGCGGACGCCGGGGAGCGGAGCGCCCGGTTGGGGTTACCCCGCGGACGGCGTGGTTCGTCGGGGCGAGGCCGGAGACGGAAGAGAAGGGCGCCCCTGTCCCAGAGGTAGGCGAGCACCAGGGTGTGACGTGGAACAGGTCAGCCGCTCCGGCGGGGCCTGGCGGCACTCCACTGCTGCTTCTCGGTGAGGTCGGTGCGGACGCGCTTGAGCTTGCGCATGGCGGCGACCGCCTCGGGCGAGGGGTTCTCGACGTCGCGCATGCCGTGCGCGGCGGCCTCTGCCCCTGAGGCGAACAGTGGCACTGGGGAGACATAGTCACGGATCGCCTCGGCGGTCTCCACCGTGATCCCTCCCTCGATGATGCCCACGCGCAGCGCCAACAGTTCGTCGCCGTCGTGGCATCCGGCCCATCCGCCGCAGACCGTGCCCCGCTCGCTGTCGCGGTCGTGCACGTGGCACCGGAACACCCTGACGGGCTGCTCGTACGTCGGCCGGTCGTACAGGGGCAGCTTGGCGTACTCCTCCTCCGACCAGACACCGGAGGGGACGTCCAGCCGGTATGGGCAGTAGGTGCACGGGCTCGGCGCGGGTGGCTGGCTCGTCATGGTTGCTCCTCAGTGCTCGTGTCGGGTGCTGTAGTCCCAGTACGCGTCGCCATCCTCCCAGCAGGGGCGGCTGAGCCGGATGCTGAAGACGTAGGCGGTATCGTTGCGCGTACATGGCGGACAATCGGGACGTCGGTGGGTGCGGAGGAACTCGCAGAGGGTCAGGCTGGCGTGGGGGCTGCCGTCGGCGGTGCTGTCGGGGGGCACGAGCGGCTCGCTCCGGGGTAGGGCGGCCACTGGTAGGCGCCGAGCACCTCGGCTTGCGTCCACGCCCAGTTGGTGGCGAGGTGCGGGATGGCGGCGCGTACCCGGATGACGTCGGTGGCCTCGGGGATGAGGGCGCGCAGGCTGTCCACGGCGGGCGGGTGAAGGGCGGCGTGCTATGACGTCGACTTCCCCCCGCCCGGGGCCGTACTGGTGTGGTCAGTCGCGGGCGCAGGCGACGCGGGCGTGCGCGGGGTACTTGAGGACGCACAGGGCCTCGTTCTGGCTGCCGGAGCGAACCAGCTTGGTGTACTGGGGTCCGCCCCACACCGTCCAGCGGTCGCCGCCGATCTGCGGGGACCACGTGAGCGCGTACCGTTCGCCATCGGCGGTAATGACGTCCCACCATCCCCGCTGGGTGCGGGCCGTGATGGTGGCGCCCGCGATCTCGGGAACCTCCGGGCGCGGTCCGAACCGGCGCTCGGTGTAGGCGAGGTAGGCACGGGTCGGCACGATCGCCAGTACCGCCGTGTCCCGCCGGCTGGAGTGCTGGCGCCAGTAGGCGCCCGGCGCGCACCGGAAACCGGCCTTGCCCAGGGCCGTGATCGCCGCGTACGCCCCGGCGTCCTGCGGACTGCGGTGGCTGCCGTCCAGCTTGATGGGCTCGTGGTTCTGGCCCCCGTCAGCGCCGATCAGATGCAGAATCGCACGCCCCGAGATGGGAGAGACGTACACCTGCGCGCTGGTCGGCCGCGTACGCTCCTCCGCCTTTCGGTCCCTCTCACACGCCCGCTCTTCCGCCTGCTCGGCGGCCGTGCGCAGTGCAGGCGCCCCCTCGGCCTCCTGCTGCGCCTTGATCTTCCGCACGGCCACCGCGACCGCTTCCGGACGGCTGGTGATGTTGTCGGCGCGCAGTACCAGGAATGTCCCGGCCTTCGTGGTGGTCGTGGTCTCGGCGTAGCGGACGACCCAGCGACGCCGCACCCCCCCCCCGCCGGACAGGGGAAGAGACAGCATCGCGTGAACGAACAGGGTGACGCCGTGGGCTTCGAAGTCGTGGCCGGTGACCTCCTCGATAGCGTCGAAGGGAGTGCCCGGCGTGGCGAACGTGCGGGTCTTCTTCGTGAGCTTGGGGCCAGTGGTGTCGGTCACCGGTAGTTCCTTCCAGGTGGTGAGGTGATCCCGCGCATGCGGGCGGCTGAGCGCTCCTCGGCCCGACTCGATCGGGTCGCTGCTGGTATCGGTCGGAGTGGCTTAGGGGGGTGTCACCACTCCGACCGACTCCTGCAAACTAGCTTTTGTGAACCCACCATTCAATACATGCCATGGAACGGCCGCCCTAGAAATACAGGCAGCAGGGGCATACGGCAGCAACCCCAGGTCACCATTCCCTCTTACCGCCGCGCCGTTTTCAGGGCAGGTGGGGTTCGATCGGCCTGTGCGCCACGCAACTCGCGGCAGGCGGGCCGCGCCTTCGCCAGGGACGACCCGCGGAGCAGCGCGACCGGCTCCGCCTGGCCGGCGTCGGGCCGGTGCCGGTCCGGCGGGCGAGCCCCGGCCCAAGGGGGGCGGGGCGCTCTAGCCCCGGCGGCGTGCCGCCAGCCTTCGCCGGGAGCGGGGCGGGCAGGCAGTCCGGCCGGAATCTGTGCGCCCGCGCCAGGGGGTTACTTCGCGGCGCCGTACAAGGACTTCACCGTGTGGATCAGGACCGCCAGGTCACCCCACAGGGACCCGGTGTAGGTGAGGGGGATCTCGCTCTCCGGAACGTCGACGTCGTCGGGCAGGTCCTTCACCCGGCGGTACTGGGCGCCGAACCGCCCGTAGTCGGCGGCGGGAATGCTGTTGGTCTCGTTGACCGCATCCCAGATCCCGACATCGTTCCCGTCCGGCAGCTTGGCCAGGAGAGCGGTCACTACGAGACCATTGTCCGGGTGGTCCTCGGTGGGAATGCCGTGAGCGGCGAACGCGCGCTCCAGCACCTGGCCGAGGTTCCCGCCGAACACGCCTGCGAGATCGGTGCCACGCTCGGTCTCGGCGGTATAGCGGGCGACCGCCTCGGCAGCCCATGCCGCATCGATGTCGGCCGCGATGTCAGCGGGGATGATGTCCTGCTCAGTGGTGTCGTAGACGACGGTCCAGCCCGAGCGGGCCGACCAGCGCGGGCCGTACGGCGAGTTCGTCAGCGCCAGGTAGATCGCGGTGGCGTTGCTCAGGTCGACACGCAGCCCCTTGCCGTGAGGGTGCACGTTCAGGCCGTTGGCGGTGAGCTGAGACTGCATGGCCGTGATCGCCTCGTCCGGTCCGGTCTGACCTTCGGTCATGGTGTACGCCCTTCTCGGTAACAGGTGGGAATCGTGCGGGCCGGGGCGGAGCGGCGGGGGATTCACCACCCCGCCCCGTCATCTGCTAACTATTCTTTGCAGCATCACTATTCAATAGGCGGGCGACTCTCGCCGCCGAAACAGACCACGTAGAGGGGGGTGTGATGCTGCTCGGCCGCAGCTCACGCGCAGAGGGAAGTACGGCACCGGCCCGGCTGCCCGCTCCCCTCCTTTCTGCTGCCGCCCGCCGCTACGGGCGGCGCGCCCCCGATGCGGTGCCAGGCAGTGCCGCGCGCGGGCCTGAAGCACAGCGGCAGGGGCACACGCGGGCGGGGCGCTCCTGCGGCTGCGCCCCGCCGTTCGGCGATGTGGGGGTTCCGTCGGTGAGGTCGACGGTGAGGTCAGCGCCCTCGTCGGGGCGCAGCAGCTCGACGAGGGGGCCGAGCGCGGCGGCCAGGACCTCGTCGTCCAGATCGGCAGTCCCGGCCGGGAAGGGTCAGGCGTGAGCGGTCTGCTCGTCGCGGGCGGCCAGGGGGAGCATGGCGGCGGCCTGCGACCGGTAGTCCTCCAAGCCCTGGGCGTACGTCCCGGCCGGGGCGATCCAGCCGTAGCGGGCGGAGTGCAGGCGGCCCACCTGGAAGGTGTAGCCGAGCAGGCGGCCGTACTCGGTACGCTCGGCCTGGAACTTCTGGGCGTGCGGGTATGTGCGTTCCACGCTGGCGCGGGCCTGGTCCTCGGTCAGCTCATCCGGCTGCTGGCGGTCGCACAGGCCGCACAGGCGGGTGTTGGGCACGCCGTCCACCGCCTCGTCCACCTCCATGACCACGTACACCCCGCACACCCGGCACGGCACGTCGTCGCGGCGCACGCGGCGGCGGTACTCCAGCCGGTCTTCCAGGGTGAAGCGGAGCGGGCCGAGACTCACGCCGTCCAGGACCAGCCACACGTGGGCGTTGGTGGCCTCGTCCACCTGGAGGCTCTTGACCTCCATCACCTGGCCGTCGACCACGATCAGGTCGCCCTCCTTGGCGCGGCAGGCCAGGCCCCGGGGGCGCGGCGGGTTGTAGATGACGGCCGTGGTGTCGCGCATGGTCAGCTCCTCGCGGGAGCCGCGTCCGGGGCGGCAGCTGCCCGGGCAGGCCAGCATGACGCCCTGCTGACGGTCGTGCTGGGCGAGCTTGCCGGAGGGCAGCAGGGGCGCGGTGTGGTCGTCGTAGCCGCACAGGCCGCGCGGGCCGGCGTAGTCGGCGGGGCCGTGGAACGGCACGGCCAGGCGCTGGCGCACCTCAGCGGCGGCGGCCTGGGTGAGCAGGCCGGCGGCGCCGGTGTACTCCAGGGACCGCAGGGCGACGGGGCGGCCCTCGGGCTGCCACTCCCGCTCGACCTGTCCGGCGACCTCCAGCACCTGGGCGACCGGCACGCCCAGGTCGCCGGCAATCTCGGTGACCTGCACGGGCCACGCCTCGGCCACGGCGTCCCGGGCGGCGTCCAGGTCGTGGAAGTACCCGACGTTGGCCTTGCGGGGCTTGCCGTACGGGGAGTTGGCGGCGTACCGGCCGCGCCGGGTGTAGCGGGCGCCCTGGTCGCGGACGTCGCCCAGGTAGGTGCCGCCGCGCACGACCGCCCAGCGGCCCACGCCGTCCGGCTTGAGCTGGACGGTGTCCTGGTCCAGGGCGGCGGCCATGCGCTCCAGGGTCTCGGTGGGCTCGGTGAGCAGCTGGGCGATGTGGTCGGGCATGGGGGCCTCGTCCAGGCCGGTGCGGCGGCCGAGGCGGGCGGACCGCTCGGCCTGCCACCGGTACTCGCTGCCGACGCCCATGCTGATGACGTTGCGGACGCTGACCCAGTGGTAGCGGGCGCGGGCGCCGTGGCCGGTGCGGAACGTCCAGGCGATGCGCTCGCCGCGCTCGCCGTCCGGCTGGTCGACCGGCTGGAAGCTGTGGGCGGTGCTGTGGGTGCCCAGGACGAGGGTGCGGGCGGCGACCTCGGTCACCAGCTCCTGGCGTCGCTGCTCGGCGGCCTCCCGTCGCTGCTTGCCTTCCAGGACGACCTCCCGGGCCTGGCCGGCCGGGGGCAGGAGGGCCAGGCACGGGCCATGGAAGGCGGCCGTGCCGGGCTCGGCGAACCAGTCGCGCAGCTCCAGGAAGGCGCCGAACTGGTCCAGCCGGTCCTGGTCGTGGCATCCCTGCTCGTCGCGGGCGTACAGGCGCACGGCCAGGTGGTTGACCTGGATGCGGAATCCGGCGCGGCCGTCGGCGGCCTCGGTGGCGCCCGCCTCGGTGAGGACGGCCCGGGCGCGCTCGGCGATCACCTCGTTGGTGGCCAGGGCCTGGGCCTCCAGCCGCTGGCCGTGTTCGTAAGCGCCCTCGACTGCCGGGGCGAAGTCGGTGGCGGGGGCCTGCTCGGCCGGCTGCTCGGCGGCCAGGGCCTCCACTGCGCGCTTGCAGGGGCCGCACTCCTTGCGGCCGTTGGCCTCTCGCTCGGTCATTTCCCGGGACATCGTGCGTCCGCAGCCGATGGTGTTGGAGTGGAACTCGTCCTTGCGGACGTAGTGGACGGCGCGGCCGTTGCCGACCTGGGCGGGGGCGGTGGTGATCGCGGACATGGCGTAATTCTCCTTAGAGCGTGGCGAAAACAAGGGGGCGCAGAAAGCGCCTGGTTCACGTGGCGGGGGGGGGGGGGGGGGGGGGGGGGGGGGGGGGCGGGCGCGCGCGGGGGGGGGGGGCGCCCGGCGCGGGGGGGGGCGGGGGGGGGGGGGGGGGGGGGGGGGGGGGGGGGGGGGGGGGGGGGGTG